>CAYIZY010000013.1:0-7381 GCA_964368235.1 uncultured Candidatus Saccharibacteria bacterium | reverse complement strand
CTAAAAGCTCTTGGCTATTGGAATAAGACAATGCTGGAAAAAATAAAGGCCTACGACGGCAATATTAACCAAATTTCATTAATTCCGCAAAAACTGAAAGATAAATATAAAGAGGCATTTGATATTGATCCGGAATGGATGATTAAAGCGGCCGCCTATCGTGGAAAATGGATTGATCAAAGCCAATCTTTAAATATTTTCTCCAAAACCAGTTCTGGGAAAAGACTTTCTGATATTTATACATACGCTTGGAAAATTGGTTTGAAAACGACCTATTATCTGCGCACTACTGGAGCTTCGGGAGTAGAGAAGAGTACAATTGCTATTGGTGGCAGTTCTATTCCTAAAGAAGAGTTGGCCACCCTAGTGACAACTGTTCCAGTTTATTCACTGGCAAACTTAGCTGTAAGCATTGATGTGCCGGAGTCCACGCCCTATCATATCAATAATATTGGCCCGACGTGTGAAGCGTGCCAGTAACGCGATACTAATATACTAATGCATACTAATTATACAAATGACGGTAAGTTAATTTATCCAGAATTATCTTATCTAATAACCGGTTTATGTTTTGGTGTGCATAATGAATTGGGTAGATTTGCCAGAGAAAGACAATATGGAGATTTATTAGAGAAAAAATTACAGAATTTGAAAATTCCATATAAAAGAGAATTTAATCTTAAAGATAGTGGTAATATTTTTGATTTTTTAGTTGATAATAAAATTATTTTGGAATTAAAAGCCAAAGACTTTGTGGAAAAAAAGGATTACTATCAAACACAAAGGTATTTGCAAAGTTTTAAAATTAATCTAGGATTAATTATAAATTTTAGAAATAAATATCTAAGACCCAAGAGAATAGTTCGTATCGAAACTAAAGTCAACGAAAAGTTTTTGTAATATTAGTATCATTGGTATAAATTCGTATATTAGTATCATTTATGAAAAAGCAACTTCTAAATAATTCCGAAACAGATCCTAACAAAATCTTGCCTATTAAATATAATTGGGCGCGCGTTCATTATATGACAGGGGTCGCTAATAATTGGACTCCAGAAGAAATCCCAATGCAGCAAGATATTGAGCTTTGGAAAAAAGTGGGTGGTTTGAGCGAGGAAGAAAGGCGATTGGTGCTTTGGAATTTGGGCTTCTTTTCTACTGCTGAAAGTTTAACCGCTAATAATATTATTTTGGCTATTTACCGTCATATTACCAATCCTGAATGTCGCCAATATCTGCTTCGTCAGGCCTACGAAGAGGCAATCCACACCGAAGCTTTTATTTACTGTTGTGATTCATTGGGTCTGGATCCGGATTTTATTTATACAATGTATAATAAAATCCCAAGTATTAAAGCCAAGGATGATTTTGTGATTGATATTACTCGTTCTATCTTTGATCCTAATTTCAATACCCAGGGATCAGAGAATATTAAGCGCTTCGTGAATGACTTAGTTGGATATTACGTAATTATGGAAGGGATTTTCTTTTATGCCGGTTTTGCGATGATGCTTTCTTTCTTGCGGCAGAATAAAATGATTGGCGTCGGGGAGCAGTTTCAATATATTTTGCGAGACGAATCGGTACATTTGGCTTTCGGTTCGGATTTAATAAATACGATTGTAGCTGAAAATCCTGAAATTTGGACAGAAGAATTTAAAAGTTCAATCGTGATGAACATTATAAAAGCGGTGGATTTGGAATATGCTTACACTAAAGATTGTTTGCCGCATGGCATTTTAGGTTTGAATGCGGAAATTATAAAAGAATATCTACAATATATTGCCGATAAAAGATTGGAAAGAATAAACTTGCCCCGCGTATACAATGCCAAAAACCCTTTCCCCTGGATGAGTGAAATTATAGATTTAAAAAAAGAAAAAAACTTTTTTGAAACAAGGGTTACGGAATATAAGACAGCTGGTGAGTTGGATTGGAATTAAAATGTGCAGTTATATCTGCCATGGCGGGCATAACCGCACATTTTAAAAAACTAAAAACCCCCGCACCTACTTGTAGGTGAGGGGGTAAAAAATTCAAAGAATTATTTTTTTGGTGGGCAAGAGCACTGCTCTTTTCCACAACCTGGGCATGCTGCCATATATTTATTGATACTAATATACGAATTTATACTAATGATACAAATTTATTAGTATGTATTAGTGATATTGGTATCATATTTTCTGGCGACCTTTCCCAAAAATTGGGCTTAACTTAATTATAGCATACTGGTATCATAAAAAGATGTATTTCCGACGTATCAAAAACCTTTATAATCCAATTGTCAATCAAAGCGAACCTTTTAAGCTTTCCCGCTCAAAAATAGAGAATTTTACACGTTGCCCCCGTTGTTTTTATTTAGACAGGCGATTGGGCGTTGATCAGCCATCAATGCCCGCTTTTACTTTAAATTCTGCCGTTGACGCGTTGTTGAAAAAGGAATTTGACATTCATCGTGCCGCCGGCACTACTCATCCGTTAATGAAACACTACGGAATTGACGCTATTCCTCTTGCTCATCCGATGATGAATGAGTGGCGGGAGAATTTTGTCGGCGTCCAATTTTATCATCGGCCAAGTAATTTTATTCTTACGGGGGCTGTGGACGATATTTGGAAAGACAAAGACGGAAATTTAATGGTGGTTGACTATAAGGCGACTAGCGTCAATGGCGATATAGACTGGGATTCAGAATGGAAGCAGGCTTATCGTCGTCAGCTGGAAATTTACCAATGGCTTTTGCGTAATTTGGGCTATAAAGTTTCTGATACCGGATATTTTGTTTATGCTAATGGTAGAAAAGATAAAGAGGCCTTTGACGGCAAATTGGAATTTAACGTGCAGATTTTTCCCTATAAGGGAAGTGATAAATGGATTGAGCCGTTGATAATGGAAATAAAAAAATGTTTAGGAGGCGATTTGCCGCCAATTAATGAAAAGTGCGAATTTTGCATTTACAGAAAATCAGCGGCGGAATTTGAGCAAGTTAAATCTAAAATAAAAGTTTCCAAAAAAGCTTCTAATTTGACTTTGGAAATATAAACCTATATAATATTTTCAGGTTTTTGACTCAAGTAAATAAGGAGAATTTCTCATGCAATGGCTTTGGAAGTTCTATCGATGGCATGGTGGTTTAAATAAGCTAGCACACTTTGTTGTTTCTATATTAATGACTATTGTCATTCTAACGCCAGTTTTTGTAGCAAGTGAAATAAGTAAGCATCAGGAAAATATGTTGATTAGGCATTTTATAGTTAGTGTAACGATGTTAACGCTTATTACTTTTATAGTTTCTAGAATGTATTTTGCAAAAAAAGTTAAATAGAAAAAAGAACTAGACGGACGAGAAACAAATGATTTTCTAGTTCGTTGGAGTGTAACACTTGGTAGTATAGCGATAGCTGGTATTCCTATATGGCTTTATCTATGGGCTATGGCCGATTTTAATCCAGAAGGATTTTGGGAAAAACTAGCTCTTGCGGGAGTTGGTTTATTGATAGGCGGTTTTTTTCAAGTGATACTTCTTACTATTTTGATCGTTTGGTTATTTATTGTTTGGGGAGATTAATTATTAAAAAGACGGATTTTTCTCCGTCTTTTAATTTTTCTGATTTTTCCAAATAACAATGGCCAAAGCCACAATTAGGATATTTTTTATTATGTATTGTCCCCTCAGAGTTGGAATCAAAAAACCTTGCCAGGTAATTTCAGGAAGAAAAATTAGAGGCAGGAAAGTTAGGAAGAGATGAACGGCTACTAAATAAATTGCTAATTTTTCCCAGCCTCGAATTAAAAATAAAATTCCAATAACTATTTCAAAAATAGCAAATGATAGATAAAAAACCGGAAAAGATACCAAACTTATTGTTTTTTCAAAAAGAGCAATAATAAGAGGTGCGGCCGGACTTAGTCCTAATAGTTTTAACGCGCCAAACCAAAAATAAATTATAAAAATTGCCAGTTTACTTATCATTTTTTATTTTTTCTAATTCTTCTTCTAATTCTTCAAAACTGTGAAGAACTCCATGGGCAAACTTATACATAACATCCCATCTTTCGGGATTATCAACTAAAATATAAGCTTTTTTTCCTTTACCAATAGCATATCCCAGCTCAAGATGGCCTGATTTTCCGGCTGGTAGAAATAAAACTGCAACGTCGCAATCATTTAAATGTTTAAGGTCAAAATGAAAAACGTGATTTGCCGCATGACCATCAAGCGCCTTTTTATAACTGCGCCCTCTAGCTTTCTCGTAATCTCTCCACTTATCGTCTGCTTCTGGTCCGGCAGCAAACCAATCATCAAAGACATCAAAGCCAAGCCTTCTTATTCTATGAGATATTTTAGGCACCTCGGGATTTCTTAGAGAGCCAATTAAATAAACTTTTAGTTTGCGATTCGGCTTTGGATCTTTTGAGCCCATTAAAATTAGACTAACAAATGTTTTAGAATTGGCAAACTGTTTTTGGTCCAGTTAATTTTGATCTATAAAAACTTGCTCTTTCCGGAGAATAATAATCTACCCAACAAACAGCATGTTTATTCATTCCGAAGGCATCAGTTTTTGCTAAAGGACCATCTTCGCATAAATTATAAAGTCCAAAATCCCAATTTTTAGCTATTGGATTTTGCCCGTAACCAATTAGTTCCCCAGCATTAAAAAACTGTTTGTTTTCCTCCTGTTCTATTGCCTCTCTTTCTAATTCTTCAGAAGTGGGATTTTCTTTCGGGGCGGTATAAATTTTTTCAACTATTAGAATTTTACTAGAAATAGATTTCGTGAATAAGTGATCAAATCTTAGACGATAATTGGGATTAATAACGGCGTGAAAGTTAAGTTGGCATTGGGAAATATTATTTTCATTCTCACAAACAACTTTTTTGGGCCCGTAAGCATCTATTGGCAAGTAAACGGGCATTCCTTCTGGTGGAATTTGTCCTTCCTTAGGCCAGATAAAGCTATGGCCCTTAAACCCAGTTGGAGTATCAGGACTGCCAGGAGCAGTAATTTGCCCTATTTGATTCACATTAGTAATATCAGCCATTAGCAATGGTTTAGGATCATTTGGATTGCATGACAACGACTGGCCTCTTTTTCTGTTAATCTCTTCTGCCTTTTTTAATCTTTCTGCTTGCTGTTGGTCGGCCACATGAACAGTGGCGAGATTGGATTTTTCGATTATTGCGTAGTATTGATCTAAATTTTTTTCTCCTTGACTAGTCAATTTATCTAAATCTTTTTTCAGTCTTACATAATGGTCCTCGGAGAGAAACATTTTTTTACTCTCTATTTCTTCAATTTCGTTTTTAATTACTTGCGCTAAAGAACCGTTATTATAATTATTTCGCTGCGCAGAGGGTTTTGATGATTTAGGTAAAAGTCTGGCCAAAATTTTTTTAAGCTCCTGTATTTTTTTAAAATTGGCTTTCTGTTTTTCTAATACAGATAGTTCACTCATCAACCTTCTATAATGATCCTCACCAATTAATTTATTGTTTTTATATAAAACCATAATTTCCCTTTCTACTGTCTTGAATGTTTTTTGGCGTTTTATAATATTAAATGTTTGAGCGATATATATAAGATGCGGCAAAAGCCCATTATTGGCTGACGTCACGTTGACTGTTATAAAAAATAATAATATAGCAAGAAAAACCCTTCTCATTTTTTTATTATAACATAAGTATTAATTAACTCTTCTACTTTATGAGTATATTTATATCCCCGACTTGAGAGCATAGGAAAACAAAAAGTGCGACAATATGTCGCACCCGATCTAATAACTAAACGAGACTGGTCTTGAATGCTTGTAGTTGTTTTCTCGTTCACTCGTAAAGATACAAGATTTTCGGATTGTTTATTGGTACGAATGCCTGGGCAGAATCCCCGATTCCCGCATAGAGTTCTGCATATTTTCTTGAAGGTTTTGAAGAGATCATAAGCCCCGTCCCGAAGGCAACATTACAGAGCGCGGGTGTTTTTGCGTTACTTACAGGAAAGTCTTCTCTTAGCGCAAGTGGTTCCACATCCACGATCTTTAGATTCTTGCGGTCAAGCCACGCAAAGAATATGAAATAGGTTTTAGCATGAAGAGTAGGGGTGTCGTTTTCAAATGCCCCATGTGCCAAAATGCCAATCTGATTCTTTTGACTAAGATCGTGAAGTTCGTTCGGACCAACCCATGTATCATCAGCGTTTGACATTTCTATAATTTTTGCTGCACGCAATGTATCTGCACACAGATCATCCAGATGATCAAGTTCGATATATGCCATCTTGCCACGGCCGGCTTCTCCGCCTTGTGGACGAACCATGACCGCAATGCGCGTACCATTGTCAATGGATGTAATCCGATTATCTTTTCCGGGAATACTCCGCCAGCATTCCCAGAGCCGCATAATGTCATTGGCGCAACGAATTTCCGTTTTGAGCAAATAATTATTCCGTCTCACGGCCGACACATTCACAGACAGCAACACGATTTTATCGCCAACTGTCGTTATGGCTGGATCTTCGCCGTAGAATACTGGCGCACCATCAATGAGACAGTATTCGGTGGCTGTCTTCCTCTCAAAGAACATGATACGTGAATGTGCCCAGTCACCTAGATGCTCCACGCGCCCAATGCTCACACAACGCATCTTTCCTTTTACTCTTAGCCATACGGGTGGCGTGGCGTTGTATACGCTAAGATGTTTCCCTATTCCTAAGTAATGTACTTGCTTCCCATAGTGCTGGATGGGTCGTAGTCCTTGACGAGCCTTTTCGTACAGTTCTCGCATTGCGGTAATCCTCCTTATCAAAATCAAAAAGCATATATTTTATCCTAAACCGAGAACCGCTGTAGCGCAAATGAATCACTAAAGAGAATCTTGCCGAACGTTGCGCCAGTCCGTGCCAGTAGCAGATCGCCGTTTCGTAATTGATAGCTTTTTGCTTCGTCTTGGCTAATAGCCACATAACTGTGGTTTGATGATATCTCCCAGTCTTTTCACCTCCCAATCCTTCTTGCCCACCATTTCTTTCGCGGTTATTTTTTTGACGGCCGTGCCGTTAATTTTGAATAAGGCCATAAATTATTTTGTGATCACCTTACGGTCTTCCTCTTTGCCACCAATCCGGATGTAATCCTCGCAACCGTCAACCCAGATTTTCTTGCACTTGCAGTAAGTAAGCTTTTTGTGGGTATTCCAAAAAATCTCATCTCCGCAATGAGTACATTTGTAGTAAGTCTCTTCTTTAGCTTTTGTGGCGATTTCCTTTGGCATAGTTTTATAATTTTTTATAGCTCGTTGAACGGCCCTGTCCAATACGTTCAATTTTCTTGAGGCGCATCAGTTTATCAATTGCCTGTCTAACAGTCGGATAGGCAACTTTTG
>CAYIZY010000012.1:9300-13323 GCA_964368235.1 uncultured Candidatus Saccharibacteria bacterium | reverse complement strand
CGACACAAAGTATATTAACTCGACCTTTGTGTCTAATATATGGGGGTCAGTACATGACTGGGAAAATGTCGGGAAAAGTTGCGACCAGAATTGCTACAACAAACGCTACAAGCAAAATGCCAAAGATGAAGTTCTTTGAGATGTAAAAGTATTTGAAAAACGGCTCAATATTCTTTTGGTCTTCAAGAATAGGTTTGTTGTCACGGCTAAACTGATATTTATCTATCGAAACTCGTATTTTTTCATAGCGCTTATCTGACAACCAGAAAAGAACTTTTAGAGTTATGTCAGTAATTGAGTTTAGGACTCGTTTCCAAAAAAGTCGATCGGATAAATGATTCGCCTCGAGAACATCTACAAACTCATTCAATGTAAACTTTTTCCTTGTCTTTTGATGTACGACATTCTTATTAATCTCATCAAAAGTAAACTCGCCACCATCCGAAAAGAAATTTGTGACCTTCTTTCGATACTCTTCTCCATCTGTAATCACATAGTCTGTAGTTTCTCCTCTTTTTTCCGGCTTCGTCATATCCACTGCATAGAAGAAACCACGATCAAGCAGGGCTATTTTTAGAAACATGCGCTTACTATCCCTGTGATACGGAGTACCTTCGGGATAAAGGCGAATCAAAGAAAAACCAGGCTCATTTTGAAATGACGTAATGGCTTCATCAAAACTTTTCTTTGTATAAAGATTTGTAAAGTCTTGGGCATTCATGTTATTTCACGAATCTCTGTAAACCAAAACTACTGATATCAATTTTACTTTTTCCATCAATCACCAATTGAGACAACACTTCGCCAATAGCAGCAGAGTGCTTAAAGCCATGCCCCGAGCAAGGAGAAGCGATAATAACCGAGGGATGTTTCGGGTGAGTGTCTATGACAAAATGTGAATCAGGCGTAACTGTGTAGAGACAAGAGATTGCCTTGACGCACCTATCACTCAGGCCCGGGAAGTACGGTGCCACGAAGTTTTCATACATGGCCCTTATTTCTTCCTGCGTCACTTCACGATTTACCGTATCGGCTGTAGTGGTCGTTTCGTATTGCTCACTCGCTATCTTTATGCCGCCATGCTTACCATCTATAGCAGGAAAGCCATACATGCCTTGTTTATTGCCCTGCAGTTCCCAAATAAAAATTGGAAAATGATCCGGAGTAAATTGCTCCACCGAATCTTTCACATCAAACCAGAAAAGAACTTGGCGAATGATTTTAAAATACTTTGAATATTCTTCGTCGAGAAAAGTTGGTACCCAAGGACCGGCACTTACTATCAGTTTGTCTGTCTCGTATTCCCCTTTGTCGGTTTTGACCCGGACAACTCCGTTTTCTTCACTAAAACTTAGAACTTTCTCATTCTTGTGAATCTCAGCACCGTACTTTTCAGCCAACTCTAACTGAGCGCCCATACACTCTTCAGGACGTAAAAAACCGGCGTTGGGTTCGTAATAACCGCTTTCATTGTCTTGGATATTAAATTGTGGAAATCGCTTTCGAATTTGCTCTGCGCTCAAGATTTCATGCTTTATGCCAAACTTCTCAGCTGCGGCGATAGTATTCTCAAAGAAATTCTCTACATGATTGATGGCAGTCTTTGCACCGCTAGAAATGATGAGACCACCGCATTTTTCAAGTAGCTTCTTGCCGGTGGCTTTTTCTATCTCCTCCCAAATCTCGTACGAGCGAAGCGCAAGCGGAGTGTATTGTTCACCCTCGCCAATAGCCTGGCGAGTGATACGTGTATCTCCATGAGATGAACCGTAAATATGAGGCGGAGAAAACTGATCTATGCCGAGCACTTTATTGTCTCGCTTGGCAAGCTGGTAAACAGCCGCGCTTCCCATCGCGCCAAGTCCGAGAACAATTGTGTCGAATTTGTTAGTCATAATAACTTGTCCAGAAAACCCTTATTTAACTTGGGTTCGAATTTGGACATCTGGCGGTGAGGGAGGGATTCGAACCCTCGATACGGATTTAAACCCGTATAACAGGTTAGCAACCTGCCACCTTCAGCCGCTCGGTCACCTCACCTTAAATATCTTTCTTTGTGTTTTGGATTGTGGGTCTTGACTAATTTGAAATATCTTTGAACATCAGCTCTTCCATCAAGCCAAACATTATTCCTATTATAACTCAATCGAGGAGAGAATCCAAGCTCCTTTAGTATTGAAATAACTGATTCTATTAAGTGTGGCGAGGAACTAGAAAAAGAAATTTTTTTATAACAATAACTTTTATTTTTCACTTTATATTTATGAATAACACAACAACCATCAGTATCAATTAACCCTCTCAAACAAGCAATTTTTAAATCCACATTTTTATTAATCCATAATGGTATATCCAAGTCCTGATTCAATTTATTGCCAATTTTAAGTCCTATACTTGCACAAAAATCGACTAAATTCTTCCTTGAAACGATGAGATCAAGCGCATTTTCTATTTTACGAAATTTTACCCTTGGCTTAACACTAAAAAGCTTTCTAATAAGATTAGAAATAAATAAACTATAAATATAATCATCTTTTTTATTTAAAGTTATTGAAACTTGATGATCAGAAATACCACCATCACCCAACATAATTCCTACAAATTCAGCTAGTAATTTATTTTTGAGTGGAATATTTATTTTCTTTCTTTGAAGAATTTTTATATCCTTAAATTGACCCTTGATAATCCACCACTGCTTCCATTTATTTACTCTCTGAATTTTATCTCCTCCAATATAACCATACTTTTTATAAACTGCCTTACCGCCTAAATTAGAAATATTTTTTAGATGATTTTTTAAATCAAAAACTTTAGTATTTTTCGGTAATTTTAAATTCGCCTTATTAGAAAGAATTCTTACGGCATCATGGGAAATGGAAAATTTTTCCCCCATCCAATCTTTCAAAGTTCTTACGCTAATATTTAATAGTTTAGATAACTCATTCCAATCTAAACCGATAGAATGTTTAGCTTTTATAATAAATTCCCTTTGCTCACCCTTTTTGCTAAAAATTAATCTTACAGACCTAAACGCCTCAGCCATATTTCCATATATAACATAAAAAGACTATTGTTAAAAAGATAAATCTTTAAGATACTCTAATCATGGAGAAAATATTAATTGAAATTTTTGGGTGGGTTGGAATGATTTTAATTTTAGCAGCTTACCTCTTAAATTCTTCCGGCAAATTAAGTAGCCAAGGTTACGTTTATCAATTAATGAATTTCTTCGGTACGATCGGCACGAGTATCAACGCTTTTTATAAACACGCCTGGCCGATTTTAGCGCTACAAGTAATTTGGAATTTAATTTCCATTTATTCTATTTGGAAGATTTACCAAAATAAAACCGGACTATTATTTAAGTCCGGTTGAACCAAAACCACCAACACCACGTTTTGTTTCTAAAAGTTCAGACATACTGCTAATTTCAGTAAAATTGGGGATCGTGGCTGTCTGAAAAATAACTTGAGCAATACGCATACCCCAACGCAAATCAAAATGATTATCAGCTCGGTTATAAACTAAAACTCCAGCCTCACCACGATAATCTGGATCAACAATACCAGGAGCGTTCGTAACAGTAATCCCCCATTTTGATGCCAGACCACTCCTTGGCGCCACCCAATAAAACATCGGGAAGGGCATTTCACAAACAAATCCGATTCCGACTAATACCGATTCTCCCGGAGCCATTCTATATACCACTTCATTCATTTGAGTTAAAACATGTCCCGCAATTGTAGGATTTTCCGGCATACTCCGAAAATCAAAAAGCGATTTTCTCAATAATGGTTGTTCGGGATCCATATCAAAAGGCGAAACGATTGCTCTTAAATGAACATCGTAACCAATCGCCCCTTCCGTCTGCCTTTTGGGCATGATGCCGCCAGGCAAAACGTGTAATTTAACTTCTGGTTGATTCATAAGATTTTCTCCTGAAAAAGTGCTTAGTTAAATATAACGACTTTCACCAAAAATTCACAAGGTGTTGATTAACTAGAAAAGATAGTCTATAATATT
>CAYIZY010000012.1:0-9200 GCA_964368235.1 uncultured Candidatus Saccharibacteria bacterium | reverse complement strand
TTTCACCAAAAATTCACAAGGTGTTGATTAACTAGAAAAGATAGTCTATAATATTATTTATTATAAAAACTAAGTAAAAAAATGATTATGAACACACTTTTAAAGTGGATTGTCGGTATCGTAATAGTCGTCCTGATCGCATGGGGTGGCTACGTTTTATATCAAAAATATAGTGGGTCGATAGATGGCGGAGTAGCAACCGGAGAGCCGATTAAAATTGGCTTTATTGGCGCATTAACTGGTGATGCAGCTGCTTATGGAGAAGGTGCCAGAAATACAGTCGCCCTAGCTGTTGATGAAATTAACAAATCAGGTGGAGTTGATGGTCGTCCTTTAGAAGTAGTTTATGAAGATGGGAAGTGCAATGGAAAAGATGCTGCTAATGCTGCTCAAAAGTTAGTAAATGTTGATAAGGTAATGGTTATTTTTGGAGGTTCTTGTAGTGGCGAAACTTTATCTGCAATTCCTATTGTAGAGGTAGGAAAAGTTGTACTGGTATCTGGTACAGCTACCAGTCCAGACCTAACTGGAAAGAGTAAATTTTTCTTCCGCACCTATCCTAGCGATGCAAAACAAGGAGAAATAGTTGCTGATGCGGCAAATGCTAAAGGATGGAAGAAGGTTGTAGCTATTCAAGAACAAACAGATTATGCTCTAGGATATTACAAAGCTTTTGAAAATCGCTTCAAGCAATTAGGAGGAACAGTAACAAAAGAAGAATTCGCAACATCAGTAACTGACGTTCGATCTCTTTTAACTAAATTAAAAAATCAGAAACCAGATGCTCTCTTAATTTCTGTACAAACACCGGCCGCCGGGGAGCGTATATTAAAACAATTACAAGATTTGAAGTGGAAACCAGCATTGATCGTAATTGATATTCTAGTAAACGACACAGCTACCGTTGAAAGGAACAAAGAATATTTGGAAGGTGCTATTGGAGCAGATTTTGCTCTAGATCAAAACAATCAAAAGTTACAAAACTTCTTGGCCGCCTATAAGGCAATGTTTAATGCAGATGTGCCATTCACCTCTTACAATACTGCTGTATATGATTCTGTTTATGTAATCAAAGATGGAATTATGGCCGTGGGACTTGATGGTGAAAAAATCGCTGATTGGTCACGCACAATCAAAGATTGGGCAGGAGCTTCTGGAATGATAACGATTGACGCCAACGGAGACAGAGCCAGCGCTCACTCAGTGAAAGTAGTAAAAGATGGCAAGGCACAGTTCTAACAACAAATAACTTAAACAAAAATCCGGGAGACAAGCTCGGATTTTTGTTGTCATAGGTCATCACCATAGGTCATAATTAAAATATGGAGATCGTTCCCCAGCTGATAGTAAACAGCATCATCGCCGGATCAATTTATTCTTTGGTGGCGCTGGGATTTAATTTGATTTACGATGTAACGAAATTTTTTAATCTCGCCCATGGCGTTCTAGCCGCGGTTGGCGGGTATGCTGTTTTTTTCTTTTATAAAACATTTGGCTTACCCCTTATTTTAAGTGTTGTGATTGCAGTTTTATTAACAGGTCTTATTGGCTTTATTTTAGATAAATTGGTTTTCTTACCACTTCGCCTGCGCAAAGCCTCCGACATGGTCTTGATAGTTGCCTCTTTAGGAGCCTTCACAGCTATCCAAGCTATAATCGCCATTTTATTTACAAGCCAGTTCCAAACCCTCTCTCAAGGTAGCGGCCAAAATATTTACGAGTTTGGTAATGCCGTATTCACCCAAACTCAATTTATCATTTTAGCTTCGGCATTAATTATTATGGTTGGATTAGTTTGGTTATTAAAAAGCACGATGCTTGGCAAGGCAATCCAGGCCATTAGTGATGATGAAGAAGTGGCAAAAATTGTTGGTATCAACACAAATAAAATTATCAGTTATGTATTTTTTATTGGATCAGCAATCGCTGGCCTTGCGGGAGTATTAGTTGGCTTTGATACCGGCATCGAACCAACAATGGGTATGGGTCTACTTTTAAAAGGGGTGATCGGCTCAATTATCGGCGGCGTGGGAAATATTTATGGTGGTGTGCTTGGATCTTTTCTTCTCGGCTTCGTAGAAAACTTTGGAATCTGGAAAATTTCCGGAGAATGGAAAGATGCGATCGCATTCATCTTGCTCATTTTGTTTTTATTGTTTAAACCTAAAGGAATATTAAGGAAGTAATATGGAATACATCACCCACCTACTAATACTATTCTCAATCTACGGAATACTCGGTCTAGGTTTAAATTTAATCGTTGGCTACACCGGACTACTTTCAGTAACTCACGCCGCTTTTTATGGTATCGGCGCTTATACAACAGCAATTTTATTAACCAGTTTTGGAATTAATTTTTTCCTTTCGATAATTATTGGCATGATTGTTTCCGGAATACTGGGATTTTTGATTGGATTAGTTTTAAGTAAATTTAAAGGAGATTATTATGCGCTTGTCTCTTTCGGTTTTAATATTATTGTTTTTAGTATTTTTTTAAACTGGCAAAATTTAACACGCGGGCCATTGGGCATTCCAGGAATCGGCAAGCCCCAGCTGTTCGACATTAATTTTTATAATAATTTTAATTTCTTAATTTTGTCTTTAGTATTTTTGCTATTGTCATGGTTATTGTCGTGGTTTATCGTCAAATCCTCTTTCGGTCGCGTCTTAAAAGCAATTCGCGAAGATGAGCAAGCGATACAAGTTTTTGGATACAATACCCATTATTATAAACTGGCGATTTTTGTAATCGGGGCGATGCTAGCTTCGATAGCCGGTTCTCTTTTCGCTTCTTATATCTCCTATATCGACCCATCCACTTTCACGCTCAATGAATCTATTTTTATTCTGGTAGTTATTATTCTTGGTGGATTAGCAAATTTAAGGGGGTCAATTCTTGGCGCGTTAATTTTAATAATTCTCCCGGAAGCGCTTCGCTTCGTCGGCTTCCCTTCCGATATCGCCGCCCAAATGCGCCAACTAGTTTATGGGGTGATTTTAGTTTTGTTGATGCTGTATAGGCCACAGGGATTGATTGGAGAGTATAAGTTGTAATTCACCACCTACCCTCACCTCTCGCCAAGCGTTCCGGCTGCGCCCCGTTCTACGGGGTTAACCTGCACTTCGCTTGACTTGGCTCGAGATGAGGATGGGTGGCTCTCTAAACATAGACTATTACCCACCAGCAGATATCATGAACGAATCCCAAACTTTTTCCCTGCCTCCGCAGGCCGTAGCCTGCTTCGGCAGGCGGAGGCCTGGAGGTGAATAGTCTTTTTTGGACCAAAAAAGACTAAGAAAAATTAGGTAGATGGATATATACAATTTTTCTATGAACCGACTGTGGAATAAAGTTTGTGGTGAGAGAGGGATATACTGCTGGTGGGTTTGAGAGTGGGATCCTGATATAATTAATATCGATGAGTCTAAAAGATGAAATAAATTCTTTTTTTAAGGGAGATGTATTGGAAGATACTAATACTTTAAATTCTTACAGCCGTGACACCAGTATTTTTGAGGTGAAACCAAGAATGGTTGTTTTCCCTAAAGATACTGAAGATATAAAAAACCTAGTTAAGTTTGTTGAACAGAATAAAAACAAACATCTATCCCTCACCTGCAGAGCAGCCGGCACCGACATGACCGGCGGTCCCCTAAACGAATCAATAATAATCAGTTTCACTAAGTATTTTAAAAAAATAAAAGAAGTCGGTAATGATTACGCAGTCGTCGAACCGGGCGTCTATTACCGCGACCTAGAAAAAGAAACATTAAAAAAGGATTTGATTATGCCTAGCTATCCGGCTTCTCGGGAAATCTGCGCTGTTGGCGGCATGGTCGCTAATAATGCCGGCGGAGAAAAAACATTATCATACGGCAAAACAGAAAATTACGTTGAAGAATTAAAAGTAGTTTTAAAAGATGGTAATGAATACACAATTAAACCACTTAACAAAGAACAACTCGACCAAAAAATAAACCAAAATGATTTTGAAGGAGAAATATATAAGGAAGTTTTTAATCTAATTCGCGGAAATGAAAAATTAGTCGATTCCACTAAACCAATCGTCTCTAAAAATTCTGCCGGATATAATATTTGGAAAGTTTGGGATGGCCAAACTTTTGATCTGACAAAATTATTTGTTGGCTCTCAAGGCACATTAGGCATTATCACAGAGATTAAATTCAAATTAGTCCATCCAAAAAAGTTCTCTAAAATGCTTGTGATATTTTTGAAAGATTTAGATCCTTTAGTGCGAGTAGTCCATAAAATCTTAAAATTTAAACCAGAAAGTTTTGAGTCGTTTGATGACCACACTTTAAAACTTGGCATACGTTATTTGTTTTTTTGTTTCGCGGTCAAATTTCTACCAGAACTTTGGATGGTTGTTTCCGGCGGCCTCCCCCATCTTGTTTTAATAGCAGAATTTACCGGAGATTTTGAAGAAGAGGTGCAAAATAAAATTTTGGAAGCCCAAAATTCTCTCAAAGAATTTAATATAAAAACAAGAATCACCAAAGACAAACAGGATTCGCAGAAGTACTGGACTGTGCGCCGCGAAAGTTTTAATCTGTTAAGAACAAAAATAAAAGGTAAAAAAACAGCCCCTTTCATTGATGATATAATCGTCACGCCAGAAAAACTGCAAGAATTCTTACCAAGATTAGACGACGTTCTAAAACGCTACGATCTTACTTACACTATTGCCGGCCATATTGGCGATAGTAATTTCCATATCATCCCATTAATGGATTTATCCGATCCAAAATCAAAAGAGATTATTGTGGAATTAATAAAACAGGTTTATGATTTAGTTTTTGAGTTCAAGGGCTCAATGACAGCTGAACATAATGACGGCCTAATTCGCACACCATTTCTTCATCAAATGTATGGCGATAAAGTTTATAATTTATTTAAAGAAATAAAAAACATTTTTGACCCAGATAATATATTTAATCCGGGCAAAAAAGTAGATGGCGAATTGGATTATGCAATCAACCATATTAGAAATAAATAATTTAATAAAAAAATTTGATGGCGTGCATGCAGTTGACGGACTTTCTATTAAGATAGAGCCTGGAAAAATAACTAGCATTATCGGGCCGAATGGTTCTGGTAAATCAACATTAGTAAATACTCTTACTGGAATAGTGGAAATAGATGACGGATCCGTAATTATTGGTAAAAATAAATTACATAAAATTATTCCTCATCATGTTCCCCTACTAGGTATTACCAGAACTTTTCAAGATGTAAGATTATTTGAACAAATGACGGCGCTTGATAATATTTTAGTTGTTTTAACCGAAAGAAATGTTTTTAGTTCACTTTTTGAGAAACACAAAAAGCAACATTTACAAAAAGCCGAGGAGGTTTTGCAAAAAGTAAATCTTTGGGAAAAAAGAAATCAACTCGCCTTTAATCTCTCATATGGTCAAAGAAAACTTTTAGAAATCGCCCGAGTTCTAGCTATGAACTCAAACATTATCTTATTTGACGAACCATTCGCCGGCCTGTTTCCAGAGATGGTTAAAATTGTCGTTTCTATAATTCATCACTTAAAATCTTCCGGGAAAACTATAATTTTGATAGAACATAATATGGATTTAATTCGCGAGCTCTCTGATTATATTTTTGTGATGGACAGTGGCAAATTACTTGCCGAAGGCGCGCCAAATGATGTATTATCTAAACGATCTGTGATTGAGGCGTACTTGGGAGAATAGATCGGAAGCACTTTGCCATAAGGAGCGATAATGGAAACCAGATACAAAAAGCCTTGGTGGGTTATGTTTTTAGTTATTATGTTCGGACTCAACGGCGCTAATATTCTTTTTATAATATTTGTAATGTCGTTAACAAAAACATTTGCCCCCTGGTGTTATTTTGGGCTTATCAGCTGTATATCAGCGCTAGTTTTTAAACTAATAGTTGATAAATATGAAAATGCTCATTTGAAAGATAGATTGATTGATTTTTTTACCTTGAATAAATGGGCATACTGCTGTAGCACTAAACAACTAGCGACTTTTTTGAATTCAACAGAACTAAGAGTTCGTGGAACATTGGAGGAGCTGGTAAAAGAAGGAAAATTTACTAGAAGACTTACTATTGAAAATTATTACTATAATATGAGCAATTAAGAGCGCCTAGGCGGGCGTTCTTTTTTATTGTATTATAAAGTCAAAAATGCCAACAGAAAAACTTCTTCAATTAAAAAATATATCTGTTCACTATGGCGGCGTAAAAGCGCTTGATGGCGTTGATGTTTATTTAGATGAGGGAGAGATTGTCGTTTTGATAGGACCAAATGGCGCCGGTAAATCTACCATCTTAAAAACTATTTTTGGCTTGGCGCCGATTGATTCAGGTGAAGTGCTTTGGCACGAGAAGAAGATAAGGCCTGTTTCTTATGAAGTAGTACATTTGGGAGTTGCCTTTGTTCCCCAAGGGCGACGTGTATTTACACATCTTACTGTTGAAGAAAATTTAGAAATTGGTGGATTTATCGTAAAGAATAAAAAGGAAATTAAGCGTCGTATTGAAGAAGTGATAGAAATATTTCCAGCGCTCAAACAAAAAAGAAGGGCGAAATCAGGCACGCTTTCCGGCGGCCAACAACAAATGCTTGCGCTGGCTCGCGGTTTAATGACTGATCCAAAAGTTTTATTGCTAGACGAACCATCACTTGGCCTTGCCCCAAAGATTGTCAAAGAAGTTTTTGCTAAAATTAAGGAAATTAACGAAAGACATAAAACCGCAATCATGATTGTTGAGCATAATATAAAATCTCTTTTAGATATTGCTAATCGTGCCTATGTTCTGGATAAAGGAAAAGTAGCTTATGAAGGCCCGGCCCACACTCTTCACAACAGCAATATTTTAGAAAAAATATTTCTAGGAAAATAGTTATCCACAGCACGTCTTCTTTCGTGACGATCGTCACAAATGGAGATATTATCTTTAATTAATATTAATAGAAAAATCCTCCTAAGAAACTGGAGGATTTTCTCCTTGATAAGTAAGCATCTTAAATGGGGATTTTTTGTAAAGAAATACACTAGCTGTTTCACCATTAGAAAAATAATTTCTGATAAAACCGCAATGATGAAAGTTATATAAATTAAAATTTGGGTCGTCTATTTTCTTTGATCCATAAACACAATCACGTAAAAATAGTTGACCCTCAACATTGTCCATACGAACCGGAAAAGCAATTAAGGGCATATTTTCTGTAACAAGAGAAATTACAGAAGTTAGTAAAGCGGTGCCAATCCCCTGTCGGCGAAAATCTTTGTCAACAACAAGCTTATCTATTAAAATTACTTTTCCTTTAAATCTAAAAAAATTCTCCACAAATTGAATGCAAGTAAAACCAAAAACTCTTGGACCATATTTCTTTTCAATATAATGTCCCTTCCTATCTTTCATTAAAGCAACTGATCCTATTCTCCCATCACATTGATTTACTACTAACTGAAAATCGTCGTAAGTCCAATAAGGCGAGTCATCGCTTTCCATTTCTATCGGAATAATAAAACGCAAATCTCCAAGCATAAGTGGGCTGTTTCTGATGATGATCATGACTCTGCTCCGTTTTCAAAAGGCTAAATTTAGTATACATTTATTACATTATTTTGGTATAGTAAGAACATGTTTGGCTTGGAAAAAATAGTTAATAAAGTGGAAATTCCACCATCTGAAGTAGATGCTGATTTGGCCGTACCCGCCTTTAACTTAGATAAAAATAAAATACTAGAAGAGATTAAGGCTCTAAATAATCCACTTTTTAAAGAAATAAAAATAGCTGGACCTTATATAAATATTAAATTTGACATCGAAATTTTGGCCCCTAAAATTATTGGACAAATAAACAAAGAAGGTGAAAAATTTGGCTTTAATGAAGATGGAAAAGATAAAAAAATAATGATCGAATATTCTGGCCCAAATATTGCCAAGCCAATGCATATGGGACATGCACGAAATAATGCCTTAGGACATGCACTTGTAAATATTTACAAAGCCAACGGCTACGAAGTAATCACGACAAACCATTTAGGAGATTGGGGTATGTCTTTGGCAAAAATAATGCTCGCCTATCAAAAATGGGGAGATGAAAAAAAACTAGACAGTGAGCCTATAAAACATTTACTTGATTTATACATCCGAATTACGAAAGAAGTGGAAATAAATAAAGAATTAGAAAATGAAGCTCGTGTCTTATTTAAAAAATTTGAAGATGGAGACAAAGAACTAAGATCTCTGTGGCAAAAATTCCGTGACATTAGCGTAACTGATGTTAAGCGTGTGTATGATATGTTAGGAATTGATTTTGATTTGTGGCATGGAGAAAGTTTTTATGAGCCGATGATCAATGAAGTTATTCAAGAGGCGCTGGACAAAAAAGTAGCCACACAAGAGACAGAAGGCCCAGTAGTAATCAATTTAGATCAATTCAATATTCCCTCTTATCTTTTGCGTAAAAGCGATGGTTCGTCTTTATATAGCGCTCGAGATCTGGCCGTTGGAAAATGGAGATTACAAAACTATAATCCAGATAAAATATTATATGTAGTTGGACATGAACAAGAGTTATATCTAAAACAAATATTTAAAACTCTTGGCTTGATGGGTTATCCCGAAGAAAAATTCGAGCATATAAGTTATGGTATGGTTACACTCGATGGCAAAAAAATAGCCACCCGCTCTGGCAATATTGTCTTTTTGGAAGACGGGCTAAAAGAAGCTATCAAGAGGGCTAAAGATAATAAAGAAGTTGGTATTGGCGCCGTTATTTTTAATATGTTGCATCAAGGGCGAGAGAAAGATATTGCCTTCAGCTGGGACGCTGTTTTAAATTTACAAGGTAATAGCGCGCCGTATATTCAGTATGGATATGTCAGAGCTTTTTCTATATTAGAAAAAGCAAATTTCAAATTTCAAATTTCAAATTTCAAATTTACTAATTTAAACTCTAGCGAAAGTAGGTTAATAAAAATGTTTGCCTACTATCCAGAAATTATCAGGCAGGCCAAAAAACTAAACGCCCCGCATATAATCGCCACTTTCTTAAATAATTTCGTTCAGGAATTTAATCGATTCTATACAAATAATCCCGTAATTTCAGCAGAAAATAAAGAAATTAAAAATTCCCGATTATTATTAACAAAATCAGTCGCCCAAGTTATAAAGAATGGAT
>CAYIZY010000011.1:0-14227 GCA_964368235.1 uncultured Candidatus Saccharibacteria bacterium | reverse complement strand
TTTTCATGACTTTTCGTTTTGCCGAAAAGTCTCATATGTTTGTGAACTTGTGCAGAGGCTTTCAAGTTAAAAAAATGATCGAAAGAGTTACCCGGAAAAAGAATATTAAAAATAATTCTTGCTACATGAATAATTTTATCAACATCATTTTCAGATTCTGGAATATCATCAGGACCTAAAATAACAATGTACCGAACGTGTTTATGTTTTTTTAAGTGTCCACTTATAATTCTTTTACGACTTTTTCTCACAGTAGATTTTAATTGAAAAGGTTTGGCGTCGCCAGAAGGTAAAAAGGCAATGAAATCAGCCCCTATCAATCCATCAACTTCTCCTGGCTCAAATTCTTTGTCGCTTGGCAAGGCTTGATGAACATAACAAAACACCTCTTGCTCAATGAGCCACTTTAGCGCCAAAATGGTTGCCAAAACAGATTGATAAGGTAAGGGATGTTCTTTAATATTTAAAAAATTAGGATTGCCATGCCAATCGCTATTACGCTTCTGCTTCCAGTAAATTACTTTCTCCCGCCATTTATTTGAACGGTGTTTTTTGCCAGATCCACGATCCCCGTTATTTTCTTGTTTCAAGGATCACTCCTCTTAAGAAAGTCCTTAACTTAAACATATCTCTTATTCTTAATTGTTTCAAGACGACGAGTGTCTAAGTGCAATTCTACTTCGCTATCATTATAAATAATTCTTGGCTTGTATCCTGGTGGTAAAATTTTTAAAAACTTCTCTATTTTTTTAATTTGGTATTTTTTTAATATATTCTCCAGCCAATCGCCAAATTTACCGCTAAGCAGTTTTTCTAAGATAAATTTAATCTTACTTGACGTTTGATATTTGAATCTTAAGTCGTTTTGGATATTAGATTTTAGATTTTGGATATTAGGCATTTTAGACCACTTGGAATTAATTAATAAAAACTTTTCTACTTTATTTTCATCACCAAATATTGGAACTAAATTCTTATACAATTCTTCCCAATATATATTATGAGGCGGCTGAAGTTGATAAGATTTTTCCGTTACAAAATGATTAAAGCAAAATAAATCGGCGGTTTTATTTTTTCTCCTTCTCCAGCCCAATAATTTATAAACAAAAAGACAAAAAAATCTTGCTGTATAAAGACGCTCATTTTTCGCCGCAACAATCACGTCAAAATCAGAGCCCTTATTTATATCTCCTAAAGCCATTGATCCAGCCACTAAAACAAAATCCACAAACGGAAAATATTGAAACAAAAAACTGCGGCGAATTAACTTAAACCACTTTTGATCAAATAAAATATTGTGATCCACCATTCAAGATTACAAAAATCTGTTCAAGAAGAAAATAACCAGGCCGAGACCCATGAAAACAACGGAGATAATCCAAAAACGCATTGTGACGCGTGTCTCATGCCAACCAAGCGCTTCAAAATGATGATGGATTGGCGTGGAAAGAAAAATTTTCTTGCCGCGAAATTTCTTGCTTAATAATTGCAAAATCACTGATCCAGATTCTAGAACTAAAATAAAAGCGAAAAACGGCAAGAGTAACGCAGTATCAGTCAACATTGCAATGACACCCATTGTAATTCCAAGGGACATTGATCCAGTGTCTCCCATAAAAAATCTGGCTGGATAAATATTAAACCACAAAAAAGCTAATAGCGCGCCGATCACCGCGCCACCAAAAGTTGCTAAATGAAATCTCCCCAAAGTAAAAGCGACGATCGTTAATGCAGTAAAGGCAAAGAGTAAAATTCCGCCCGCTAAACCATCGAGACCATCAGTTTCGTTAGTAGAAAAAGCGCTGGCGATAATTATGAAAATAAAAATTGGAATATACCACCAACCAACATTAAATTGCCCAAATAAAGGTACTGACAAAACGTCCCAATCCAAACGATAAAAAAACCAAAGCGCGCCAAGAAGAGCTATTAAAAAATACATGACAAGCTTGTGCCTTATTTTTAACCCTCCACCATTAGGACCAATTCTTAAAATTCCTAAGAAATCGTCAAATAAACCTAAAAGCGCGGCCACAAGCATTGTAAATAAAGGGAGGTAAGTTTGAGCGCGATCAACAAAGTTTAAATAACCAAAAAACCCATCAAATAAAATATTTCCTAACCAAAAAATGAACGCCAATCCCAAAACAGTAGCCCAAATAATAATGCCGCCACTGGTCGGTGTGCCAGCTTTACCGCTATGCATCTTGGAAAAAATAGGCGCCGAATCAGCGCTGCGAATTTGCTTATTAAATTGGTGGCGAGACAAAAACTTTACAAAAAAAGGCGTTAGACTTAACGCCGACAAAAAAGCTATCAATGCTACTATTAAAACCTTAACTGCCTGAAGAATTGACATATATAATTAATTAGTGCCTATTATAACGCAAATTATTAAAATAATCCAGCAACCTTCTTGTATCACCAAAACGATCATCAGTACCTAAAACAATCACTAAAAGAGGAGTTTCGCCAGCAGAAAGATCTTGAAATAATGAAATTAAGTTTCCACTGGCATCATCAGTGAATCCAGTCTTACCACCGACGAAATCTGACTGACCGGCAAACTCATTTATATTAGTTAAGTATCTTTTGCCACCAATAAATAAAGCTCGCTCGCGACTAAAGCTAAAAATTTCTGGGTGCTTGTCAAAAACGTACTTAACCAACTTTTCCAAATCTTCAACCGTTGACTGGTTTAAAAAAGAAAGACCAGTGGGATCATAAAAAGTTGTTTCTCTCATGCCAAGCTCAACTGCTTTGACCTGCATTACATCTATAAAATTCTGATAACCATAGGCTTCAGCCAGAGCCATTGCCGCGTCATTGCTAGAAACAACCATTAGCGATCTCACTAAATCAATTGCTGTAAAAAATTCTCCTGATTGAAAACCGCCAGAAGCGCCTTCCGTAAAAATAATCTTATCATTAAAAAAAATCTGCTGGCTAGGGGAAAACTTTTCCAGAGCAATAGTTGCAGTCATTAATTTTGTAATCGAAGCAATTGGCCAGCGTTGGTTTGTCCCAACTTTCAAAAAAGAATACCCATCGCCAAGTCTTTTTATTACTACTGACTTGGCATTGATATTATCTGGTTTTGTGGTATTGGTTGAATAAATAAAACTTTTAAAATTTTCCTTAACGCTGGTAAAGTCAATATTATTATTTATAGTATTAACATTCTGTGGTTTGGGAAAATTTGGCCGAACAAAATAAACCAAAGCTAGTAAAATTAGGACTAGTAAAATAGCTTGTAAGTTAAAGCGAGTCATTATAAGTTTAAATTATATGTCTTTAGCGCTATATCGTAAATACCGACCAAAAAAGTTTTCCGATCTTGTCGGGCATGAATATCTGGTAGAAATTTTCAAAAATGCGGCCAAAAAAGATAAAATTGCCCATGCCTATTTATTTTACGGCTCCCGTGGCACAGGCAAAACAACGCTCGCTCGCCTGATCGCTAAAATCGCCAATTGCCAAACAGCTTCCAGTTTAGCCAAAGATGGCGAGGCCTGTGGAAGATGTAAGGCTTGCCAAGAAATTGATTCAGGGCATGCGATGGATATTATCGAGATAGACGCCGCTTCCAATCGTGGCATTGATGAAATCAGAAATTTAAAAGAAGGGATTAAGCTTTCTCCTTCCTCATTGCGCAAAAAGGTTTTTATTATAGACGAGACACACATGCTTACTAAAGACGCTTTTAATGCCCTATTGAAAACTTTGGAGGAGCCGCCAGAACACGCAATTTTAATTTTAGCGACCACAGAATACGAAAAAATTCCGGCCACAATTACTTCTCGAACGCAAAAATTCCACTTCAAAAAAATCTCTATTCAGGAGATTACCAAGAAACTAAAAATAATCTGCCAAAAAGAAAAGTTGAAAGCCGAACCAGAGGCATTAGAATTAATCGCTACCGCCGCTGAGGGCAGTTTGCGCGATGCCGAGTCCCTCTTGGATCAAATGAGCGCGCTAGCTTCAGAAATTTCTTTGTCAATGGTGGAAAAAGTTATTGGGCAAATTGGCTTTAAAAAAGTAATAATACTAGCAAATCACCTTATTAATAAAAATTTAAAAGGGGCAATGGAGTATTTATTTGAATTAAACCAGGGCGGATATAATTTAGTGGAACTAAATAAAGAATTAATTTCCTATATGCGTAGGGTTTTGTCCTTAAAAATTGGCCCGGAATTAGAAAAATTATTTTCCCAAGAACTAACAAGCGACGAACTAAACCAAATGAAAAAACATGCTCAATTAATAGATCAACAAAAACAGATCGCATTATTAAAATCGTTAATTCGCGCCTATAGCGAAATGCGATATTCCCCATTTGCCGTAGTTCCATTAGAGGTGGCGTTCATAGAAAACTTGGGGATTTAATAATACATTTAAAGTTAATTATAAAAAGTAATAAACAAGGAAAACCACATTAATAGAATACAATTTCAGTTATTCCAACTATAATTGAAATGAATGATATTGATGTGATATAATAATGATAAATTAATAAACTGCCAGGTCGTCTAATGGTAGGACACGGGACTTTGAATCCCGGTATGAAGGTTCGATTCCTTCCCTGGCAACTCTTCATCGCTACCGCTCTTCAGAGTCTTCGACCCTTTAAAATAAAGGCGATGAAGACACTGAGCGAAGCGAAGTGCGAAAAATTAAACAGCCCTGTTAGGGCTGTGGTTTGTGTTTAAAAAAAACTTCGCGATAGTCAATTCTTTTTGTAAAATAAGTCATTATTTCCTCTAGAAAAATCTCTACTTCTTTATAAATTTCTTCAATGCGATATTTTTTGGCCCCAAACGTAGTATTATCTGAATTACGCCAAAAAATAATGTGATTCTTAATAAGTTTTTTATCAAATCCACAACAACGACAATGCACACAAAGAAAATAAGGAACTGATAAATTTCTAACAGACCATTTTCTTGTCATAAGAGCATAATTAATTTCTGGTTTTGCATTACATTCGGGACAATAAAAATCCTCCACTAAATTTTTTTTTGGCAATGTTCACTCCTTAAATCTTGTGTCAACTGACCACTTTCCCGGCCCAGCAATCATCAAAGAAAAACATCCGGCCAAAAGAACCAAAACAAATTCGTATCCACCGTTAGAAACAAAAATTCCTTTGGTGATATGAACCAAGAAAAGTGCCGCCAACATATTAATAGCCAATAATTTTGAAGCCCAATGAGTTAAAAGGCCCAGTATCAAAGCGACACCACCCAATAATTCAACATAACTTACCACATAAGCGAAAAATAAAGGCAACGGGACGCTTAATTGCTCAAGAAAGCCGGCAAAATTACCTACTCCCATATCAAAAACTTTTTGGTAACCGTGAGCGACAAACACAACTCCGATGGCCAGTCTTAATAATAGCGGCGCGAGATCCTGCCACTTATCCCCGCACCGACACATTAATAATTTTTTCATAATTTTATTATAACAAATCTATAGACTATTCACAAAAACAAGATATAATACTTTCATGAATAAATTGTGGATTTTTGGACTAATTATTTTATTGATAGTGGCTATCGGTATTGTAATTTTTTGGTATAACCAGTCAGAAGCTAAAATAGGAACATTAATCACAAATTCACCCGGTAAAACAGATGTTTATAGAAGTATCTACGCATCAGAAAAAATAAAGCTAACTCTAGAAAATAGTGCTTCTATTATATTGAAAAATGGGAATATTATTCGCCTGGAAGCTGGAGCGGAAATTGAGATAATGGATTCGGGCAACATTATTTTAAAAAAGGGCAAAATGTGGTCAGAGATTAATAAATTAGAAAATGGCTACAAAGTAGAAACACCAACTATAACCGCCACCGTAAGAGGTACAATTTTTTCTGTATCTTATAATAATTTTATAAATGAAGTTTTTATGGAAAAAGGAATTGTGTTGGTTTCTCTAAATAGCAACCCGTCAATATTTAAAGAAATCAAAGACGGAGAAAAGTTAATAATCCACGATTCTACATCCCAAAAAGATTTCGAAACAAGAGAGATAGAAGAAAAAGAAATTGAGCGCCCTCTGCCAATAAGGCAGGAGCTAATAAAACAAGAAAATAAAAAGGTGGGAGAAGTACAGGAAGTACAAGAAGTACAAATAGAAGAGAAACCTAGATCAGAACCAACAGAAACACAGCCGATCCGAGAAACACAACAATATAATAACTACAATAAATATTGAAATACTATATCATAGTAATTTATTTAATATTAGCAGTTACGGTAAGTTTAATTCCCATAATTCAAATTTTGGATTTGAAAGGGTTGGATTTATTTTGGGAAGCCAAAAATCCTCATCCGAATATTATTATTGTTGCCATTGATAACAAAAGTATTCAAGAAATTGGGCGCTGGCCCTGGACAAGAATTATTTATGCTGAATTTTTAAATTTATTAAAAAATAACAGTATCCGGACTGTCGCATTTGATATAACATTTTCCGAACCAGAAAATCTTTTAAATGATAACCTGTTCGCTGAGGCAATTAAAAATTCTGAATTTCCAATAATCTTATCAGCTGAAAAAGATTTGTTGCCAATAGAAGTTTTAAAGAATAATCCAAATGTAAAACTGGGTAATGTTAATATGGATTTGGCCAAAGATGGAAATATCCGAAATTTTCCTAAAGATGATTCATTCTCCTCTGTCATAAGTAAATCATTAAATTATCCCCTTTTAAAAAATTCTGGTCTTTGGATAAATTATACCGGTCCGGCAGGAACTTTTGCCACTTTTTCTTTTTCAGATATTTTAAATCAAAAAATAAATCCGGAATTGTTAGAAAATAAAATAGTTTTAATTGGAGCTACGGCAAGCAATCTCCACGATATCGTTCCTGTGCCATTAGAAAATAATATAATGGCGGGCATTGAGTTGCATGCAAATATTTTAGATAACATTTTATTAAATAGACCAATAAAAATACTACCGGAATTTATTACAAGATTATTAGGAATAATATTAGGACTGTTGCTACTCATTTATATAATGGGAACAAATACAATAAAATCTACTTTAGCCACAATCACAATAATAATTCTATTGCCTTTGGCGAGTTACATTCTTTGGCAAAATAATATAGCGCTGCTCTATTTTGGCAATGTCATAATAATATTTTCAACTTTTGCAGTTTTTTCCGTTGCAAGATGGTATAAAGCTGAATTAGAAAAAAGAAGGCTTCGAGAGAGAGTGCAGAATTATTTTTCACCAAATGTAATGGAAGCAATTATTCGCGATCCTTCTTATTTAAAACTCGGTGGCCAGAGAAAAGAAGTTTCGATATTATTTTCTGATATTAGATCTTTTACTACGATTACAGAAAAAACTGATCCAGAGACTCTTTCTCGGGTTTTAAATATGTATTTCACCGAAATGACGGAGGAAATTTTTACCACCGATGGCGTATTGGATAAGTTTATTGGGGACGCTATTATGGCTTTTTGGGGCGCGCCGCTAGATCAACCAGATCACGCTGATCGCGCAATCAAGGCCGCTATTGGTATGATGAAAAGATTGGATAAATTACAAGTAAAACTAAAAGAAAAAAATCTTCCATTTATTGATATTGGAATTGGCATAAATACTGGAATGGCTACTGTGGGAAATTTAGGATCAGAAAAAAGATTTGATTATACAGTAATTGGCGATAGCGTAAATTTAGCTTCCAGGATTGAAGGTTTAAATAAAGAATATAAGTCTCACATTATAATTTCTGAAAACACGGCAGCAAAATTACCAAAAAGCACAAACCTTAAACCACTGGGTGAAGTTGTTGTAAAAGGCAAAACCGTCCCCATTAAGATATTTGAAATAATAATACAATACGGACAATAGGTTTTATTTTTGTTCCACCTTATGCCCACCGAACTGCTCGCGGAGGGCGGAAACAATTTTTCCGGTGTAGCTGGGATTTTTTTCGGATAAAACGCGAAATTTAAATGCTTCTTCGATAATTTTTGCCTCTAGCCCAAGTTCTTTGGCCGTTTTTACAGTCCACTCTCCTTCGCCAGTATGAGCTACCGAGCCACTGACTTTTTCCAAATCTTCACCACGCAATTCAAAAGCTTTTTTCATCCAGTCGATTAATCTGGATTCAATAACGCTACCATTATTATAAATGTCGGAAACATTTTTTAAATTTAATTTATAGGAAGAATTTTTTAAAATATTAAAACCTTCGCCAATCGCCTGCATCATGCCATATTCGATTCCGTTGTGGATCATTTTTACAAAATGCCCTGCGCCGGCGCCTTCAAAAAACTGATAACCATTTTCTCTAGCTAAATCCCTAAATAACGACTCAACTTTTTCAAAAACTTTTTTATCCCCTCCAATCATCAAACATGGCCCATTACGCGCGCCGCTTGGCCCACCAGAAACACCAACGTCCAAAAATCCGATCCCTTTTTTCTTCAGCTCCGCATTTCGCCTAATAGAATCCTTATAAAAAGAATTTCCACCGTCAATAATAATATCGCCTTTTTTTAGATATTTCCCCACCTCCATAATCATTTGATCAACCGCTTCACCGGATTTAATCATAATCCAAATTATTTTTGGAGAAGATAAATTTTCCACTAATTCTTTTATCGAGCCGACCGAAGATAACTCTCCGGGAGTTCTATTATAACCAATCACCGTCCAACCTTTCTCCGCCAATCTCTTAGAAATTCCAATGCCCATTTTACCCAAACCAATAATACCAATAGCGCCGTTTTTAGGTTTGTATTTTTCTAACGGAATAATATTTTTTTGCCAAGATTCAATTATTGGATCAATGACTTTCCACATCGCCTTAACTTCTTTAGTGCTGACAAATAAAGTTTGATCACCCGCAATGCAATCCAGTAAGAGTCTTTCGTATTCTTTAACATACTGTGATGTTCCGCTATCTGACTTTATGGAAAATATAAATTCATTGCCATCTTTTAGTGTTATAACAATATCCTTTTTGATTTCAGGCATTCTTTTTCCGCTTTCTAATGTGATTGGGATTCCGCGCCAACGATCATCATCAATGGATAATTTAATTTTAAAATAAGTTTCTGTTTCCGATTTCGGAGAAACACCTTTTATTTTTCTATAACCTTCATATTGCGATCTAAAATTATTACCTTGCGAAGGTATAAGATTTACTTTTTCCAAAATTTTCGCGCGATTAGAACGAATAGATTCTGAACTAAAATCTTTTGGCCTTTCCATGGCTACCAAAGCTAACATTTGCAAAAGATGATTTTGACCGACATCGCGCAAAGCGCCAACGCCATCATAAAAAGCGCCACGATCTTCCACGCCCAATTTTTCCAAAAGACTAATTTCAATTTTTTCTATCCGAGATTTGTCCCAATTTTTACCAAATAAATTATTAGCCAGACGATAGGTCAAAATATTTTGTAACATATCTTTAGCAAGATAATGGTCAATCCGATAAATCTGCTGCTCTTGAAAAAACTTACCAAGTAACTCGTCTAATTTCTGGGCGGTTTTTAAATCTTTACCAAAGGGCTTCTCGATAATTACGCGGGTCCAGCCGGTTAAAGTTCCATCCGGCTCCGCAACGCAGGGGATGGTCAACCCAGAAGAAGCTAAAAACTTACAAATTTCTTCATAAAAATTAGGGGGTACAGCCAAATAAAATAATTTATTGGAACAAGTTTTCCATTTTTCGTCCGTTTTTAAAAGTATTTTTGATAATTGTTTATAACTTTCTTTTTGATTAAAATGGCCTTGCTGATAGAAAAATAAATCCAAAAAAGATTTTGGCGCGTTGGGAACTATTTTTTTTACCAATTCCCGAAATTGAACTTCAGAAATTTCCCGACGGGAAAATCCGATTATTTTAAACTTAGGCTTGTCCTGAGCAGAGTCGAAGGATAACTTGTTTTCCTGAAACAAATTAAAAAGAGCCGGCACAATTTTCTTCGCCATCAAATCTCCAGTAGCGCCAAAAATAGTAATAATAGTAGGGTTCATACCAAGTGATAGTATAACACAACGTTGCCTATATTATATACTTATGTTACAATAAGTAAAGTGGTAAGTTAGATGATTGCTCTTAAAGAAATTTAGGAGAGGAAAGTCCAGACACTCAATAAAAAGGGTAGTAGGCGCAAGCCTATCAGTAGTAATACAGAGGTGCGAACAGTGACGGTCCGATGTGAAAACAGAGGACAGACCTAATCTCAAGCTAGTTGGTCTAATCCAGTTATAGAGATAAAAAGACTGGAGTGAAACGGCTAAATCCTTATCCGAGTGCAAGGCCGAGTCCCGCCCTTTTGGCGCAAACTAAAAGGGCGGGAAGTGCCGCATTAGATAAATGATCATCTGAACCCTCCGTCGCCAAAGGCTATGGCGGGTGAAACAGAATCTGGCTTATTACTTACCACAACAAAACCCGCAAATGCGGGTTTTGTTTTACCTAGAATCAAGTTCTATATTTACAAGTTTATCCGCCTCGCTGTTTTTTTCCCGAGGAATTAAATTTAGTAAAACTTTTTTAAAATTTTTCATCAAATTCAAACTTTCTAAAAATAATGGTTTAAGATTTTCATGCTTCACACGATAATCACCTTTTAGTTGATTAGCAATTAATTCGCTGTCTAAATTAATTTCTAAAGTTGTTTCTTTGGATTTTTTACCGAGCAATTCTAAAGACTTTTTTAAGGCAAAAATTACTGCCTTGTATTCGGCAACATTGTTTGTAGTCTCGCCAATATAATCTCTAAAACCTTCACTATTAATGATAATACCAATAGCCGCCGGCCCAGGATTTCCCCTTGCGCCCCCATCTGTATAAATTATTAGTTTACTCTCTTCCATGGTTTTGGTTGATCAGCATTAAAAGAAAAACCGGCAGCCGCTTTGTGTCCTCCCCCGCCATATTTTTGGGCAATCGCCGCCACATCAACAATCCCATTTGATCTTAAAGATACAGTAATAATACCTCTTTTTTCACACCAAATAATTCCAATTGGTGGGTTTTTTTTAACAAAGGCATGGCCAAGATCAGAAGCTAAAAAGTGAGGATAATTTATTGCTAATACCTTATAGCCCTCAAATTCTACCAATTCCGATCTGTCCTCTATCGCATCTTTTAATAAAGCTGATTCATACCGCAAAATAACTTTTCCCTCTTCAATATATTTTTTTGCTTTTTCCAAATCTTCCATATTAGTAGCAAATTCATCCCAAAGTTTAAAGTCAAAATCGTATAATGCCAAAAAGGCGGTGATTTCTTTAGTATTTTCTAAATTAAACTTCCACAAGTCCCTATCTTCAATATGAAGTAATAATTTGGGCACTTTTTGATCGGGAAAAAAATATTGCCATGCCAATACTGCCCCGGAATGATTAATATCAAAAACATGATCAGGAACTAAATTAACCGCCTCTTGAGCTGTAATATGGTGATCAATAATAATCACTTTTTTATTTTCGGAAATATATTTTTTCGTAATTTCCGGTGAATAGGTAAAATCAATAAAATAAACCTCTTTATTCTTTATTTCTGGGGGATCTTGAGTTCGCTGTGCCGGATAATAATCGGCATTGTCGCCAAATTTTTTCCAGGCCGCCCAGGCGCCGCCAAATCCATCCCCGCATTTACCATGATAAACAACAACTATATCTTTCATTGGCATATATTTGAATATTTAAACATTTAAATATTCGCCCTGTCCAATGCCTCTATTGCGGGCAATTTTTTGCCAGACAGAAATTCCAACATTGCGCCGCCACCGGTGGAGACAAAACTAAAACCATCTTTAATACCAAGTTGCCCTAAAAGTTGATCAGTATCACCGCCCCCAATTACTGAAAAGGCCTTTGAGGCAATTATCGCTTCGGCGATTTTTTTTGACCCTTCTAAATATTTTGGATTTTCAAACAAACCAAGAGGCCCGTTCCAAATTATAGTTTTAGCTGTTGAAATAATTTTCATATACTGCTCAATGGCTTTAGGACCGATGTCGAGATTTTGATTATTTTCGGAAATATAATCTTCCGGAAAAATAATTTTTTTTGATAAATCATTTGAAATTTGAAATTTGAAATTTGAAATTTCATATTTACTGCCCATTAAAAAATAATCGGCAATATCTATAAAATGCTTAATCATGTCAACCTTATCGTCAATTTTTATGCCGCCAATTATTATCACAAGTGGCTTTTCCGGATTTTCCATTACTTTAGATAAATTTTTAATTTCTTTTTCCAAAAGAAGACCGGCGTAAGATGGTAAAAATTTTGTTATGCCAACCATTGAGACGCTGGCCCGATGGCTGGTGGCAAAATCATCGTTTATATAAATATCGCCTTTGCCGGCCAATTCTTTTGCAAAATTTTCATCGTTAGCTTGTTCTCTAGGATCAAAACGAAGGTTTTCTAGCCAGCGAAGCTGGCTACCCTGAGACGAATCGAAGGGTAGTCCGATTTTCTTACAAATAATTTCCATTAAGGACTCCAAGGAAAGTTTAGGGTCTATTCCCTCCGGTCTTCCTCGATGACTTAAAATTAAGGGCCTTCCGTTATTTTCTAGTATAAATTTAATAGTGGGAATTATTGCATCAATTCGTAATGAATCTTTTTTCGGATCTTTAATGTCAAGATTAATACGAAGAAGGCAGGTCTTCCCTGCCAAGTCTTCTTTTTTTAACTGACTTAAATAAAACATCACTACATTTTAATATCTACAGTTTGGAACACATTTCCCACTAGATGGATAGTAACAACCACCAGCTAAACTACACCTTTTTTCTTCTTTGTAACAAATCTGTCTCTTTTGAGGGTCTCTTATTAGAAGACAAGGATTTATAAAGCTAGAGCCCGAAGGCTTTTCTGAATTGGGTTGATTTTCTGAATCATTACAATTTGGATCATCACATTTACAATCACGAGTGGGTTTCAATCTAGAAAAAAAATCCGTAACATTATTCCTCAAAGAACTACGATTATTAAGCGCCTCCGGAGAATCAGAACGATCAAGATATTTATATGTTTGCACTCTTTCGGTCTTGGCGCTAACAAAACTACCTAATAAAAAGGCGGCTGATAACAAAATGAGCGAACCAAATATTATTTTTTTCATGTTTTTATTATATCATATTTAAAAATATGGTATAGTTTTACCTGTGGATAACGGAAAATCAACTATAATATTAGGCGCCGGCTTTGGCGGATTGCGCGCGGCAATGTTTTTGGCAAAAAGAAATCATCCGGTTATTTTAATTGATAAAAATAATTATCATACCTACACGCCAATTTTATATGAAATTTCTATCATCTCTAAGTCTCTGGCCAACAATTGTGACTTGCGATCAATCGCCTCTTTTCTGATTCCCGATTTAATAAATGGCTTACCAATTACTTTTGTAAATGAAAAGGTTTTGGAAGTAGACATTGTAAAAAATGAGGTGGTTACAGAATCGCAAAAAATACAATATAAAGATTTAATTTTAGCGTTAGGATCAGAAACCAATTACTATAATATTCCCGGATTAAAAGAAAATTCTCTCCCTCTTAAAAGTTTTATTGAAGCGGTAAGGATTCGAGACGAAATAGCTAATAATTCTTTTTTTGAATCCAAAAAACCAACAATGGTCATTGGCGGTGGCGGCTCAACGGGAGTAGAATTGGCCGGAGAAATACAATTAGCTGGTCTAGCCAATGTTTTTATTGTTCAAATACCACCAAACATACTCAATGGTTTTAGTGAAAAGTTAATAAATAAAGCCCAAAAAAGACTGGAGAAATTAGGCGTAAAGATTGTTTTAGACACGATTGTTGAGGTGAAAGAGAAAAAAGTTATTCTAAAAAATAGCGGAGAAATTGATTTCGATTTTTTAATATGGACTGGTGGCATCAAAAGTAATAATTTAATAGAAAAATTGGATTTGAAAAAGGATGAATACGGTCACTTGATTGTCACAAAAGATATGAGATGTCGGCCGGCAGAAAATGTTTACGCCATTGGTGACATTGTTTGCCTACACAGAAATGACGGGAAGGTTGTGCCCTGCCTTGCGCAATCGGCAATTGAGGAAGGTGAAGTAGCGGCAAAAAATGTTTTAGGTAAGAAATCTTTTTACCAATACAGGGAATATCCGTATATTCTTCCAATTGGTGGCAAGTACACAATATTTCAAAACAAGAGTTTTCTTATTGATGGTTTAGCAGCTTGGTTTTTGAAGGG
>CAYIZY010000010.1:0-14920 GCA_964368235.1 uncultured Candidatus Saccharibacteria bacterium | reverse complement strand
TTATATCCTCGTGCTTTTTAAAATTTTCGTCTAAGTTAACAATTAATTTTTTCATCCCGTTAGAGATAGGAAATGCTTAATGCATTTCCGTGAATATATGCCTGACCAATGGCACATTGTCTTTTTTAATATTTATATATAAATAATAATTCATAGATGGGTTATCTCTAACGGGATTCATTACCATTATTATACACATCTTAAATTTTAAAACAAAAAGCCCCGCCCTTTTCGTAAAAAGGGCGGGGCTTATTTTTCCGAAAAAGATTTTGTCAATCCCCCGTTTAAATACACCGCCTCGCTTTCGGTCAATGAGCGCTTGAAAAAAGAGAGACTGCCGGTAGGAGTAATGTGCATTGTTATCTCGCGCGGACATTCAAGATTAATTTTTATAACAACAACATCAAGCTGACTTATAGTTAAAACGGTTTTTGTTAAATTAATAAACTCAACCAGCTCCTCTAATGTGCCTCTTTTAATATTCCCTTTTTCATCAACACAGACAAATTTAGATTTTCCATCACGGTCAATTTCCGCAAAAACATTTAATTTAATTTGATGCTGTTTGGATTCAAACATCTCTCTTCCCCTCCTTTCTTAGTGAATTATAACTTGGCTTTAATTATTTCTGCAATGATTTTAGAATCTGCCTTGCCCTTTAGCTCAACAAGCGCAATTTTCATAGCTTCGCCAAAGCTCAATTTATCAAGGTTCAACCTCGATATAATTTGTTCAACTTCTTCCCGACTTAGTTGTTTGGGTAAATATTTTTCTAAAATCTTGGCTTCCTTTTCTTCGTTGACTGCCAAATCTTCCCTGCCGCCAGTTTTATATAAATTAGCCGCTTCCTTTCTTTTTTTTAATTCCTTGCTTAAAAGATCTAAAATTTCTTCGTCGGTTAGCTCTTCTGGTTGACTTTTGCTCCTTTTTTCAATTTTTTTGTTATTCATGGCGGACATAGCCATCCTCAAAACACCAAGCGTGTCTTGATCCCCGCTTTTCATGGCATTTTTTAAATCTTCCATTAACTTTACTTGTAAATTCATATACGAAATTATAGCAGGCCTAACTTTTTAGCAACCTCTCTTTCTCTAGTCTTATCTTCACGATGAAGGGCGGAAAGCTTGCGCTTTAGGCGATTAATTGGGCGTCTATGAAAACGGCGCTTTTTTGCTTCGCGTAAAACTCCGCTTTGCTGAATTTTTTTATTAAAACGATACAAGAATGATGAAACTGATTCTCCCTCTTTTCTTTTTAATTCCATAATTTTGATATGTCTTTTTTTGTTTGATTGTTAACCACCGATTGAACAGAGCCGCCACCATCATTTCCCCATCTTGGTATCAGATGAATATGTAGATGGTCGATCTCTTGGCCAGCTTTGCGACCCTGATTTATACCAATTGTCAGACCGTCATACTTTAGCACATTTTTTAATTTCTTGGCAACTTCTTTAACAACCAAGAAAACTGGGCCAACGTGTTCGTCGGTTAACTCAATTAAAGCTGGCGTATGGTGTTTCGGTAGAACTACCGTGTGGCCCGGAGCGCACGGATGAATATCTAATACCGCAATAGCCGCCTCATTTTCAAAAATAACTTTGGCCGGAATTTCTTTATTGATTATTTTACAGAATAAACAATACATTAAATGCGTTTCTTCACTTCTTCCACTAATTTTTTCAACTGAACTGTCTCTTGCGCTCCCGTTTGTAAATCACGAATAATAATTGATTCTTCAAAAGCTTCTTTTTGGCCAAAAATTAGAGCCAGTTTAGCAGTTTCTTTATCAGCCAATCGTAACTGCGGTTTTAAAGATTCTTTACCAAGCGACTCCAAAACTTCAATGTTCAGCTTGCGAAGGCTATCGATTAAAGGGAGACTTTTTTTCTTTGCCAAAGCGCCAATTTGAACAAAGAAAACTTTTGGTTTTACCTTGGGATTTAATTGTACGCCGGCTTTTTGCATCGCTAAAATTAACCTTTCAACACCTATGCCCACACCATTAGCCGCAGTGGCTCGACCGCCTAACTGTTCAACTAAATAATCATAACGACCGCCTCCGCCCAAAGAAACATCTACGCCTTCAGAAATAATCTCAAAAACTGTTCGACTGTAATAATCTAAGCCTCGCACCAAAGAATTATTCAACGCATAAGGCAATTTTAACTCCTCTAAATATTCTAAAACTGATTTAAAGTGATTGTTACAATAGCCACAAAGATTATCAATTGTCGTCGGAGCGCCCTGTTTTATCGGCTGGCAAGCTTCATTTTTACAATCTAAAACTCGTAATGGATTAATTGTCAATCTTTGCTTACAATCCTTACAGACTTCTTGGTTTTTATAATAATCTAAAAGCCTTTTTTTATAATTTGGGCGGCAACTTTTGCATCCAATGCTATTTATTTGAATGACCAGCTTCGGAATTTTTAGTTCTTCTGCCAAACGATAAGTGACAAGAATTATTTGGGCGTCATAAACTGGATCAGAATTATCTCCAATTATTTCAAAACCAACTTGGTGATGCTGACGGGTGCGACCGGCTTGAGGCTGTTCGTATCTAAACATCGGACAAAGATAAAAAAGTTTTAACGGATGAGGCAAACGACTTAATCCATTTTGGATATAAGCGCGAACTACCGGCGCCGTGCCTTCCGGACGCAAAGCCATACGATTGCCGTCTTTATCCTTAAAAACAAACATCTGCTTTCCCACCACTTCACTTGATTCACCAGAAGTTCTTTCAAAAAGTTCGGCCCGTTCGATAATCGGCGTATCAATTCTGGAAAAATTATAATAATCAGCAATATCTTTAGCTGCTTTTCTCACTTTTTCCCAATAAGGCTGATCTTGGGGTAAAATATCATGCATACCCTTTACTGATTGAAAAACTGGTTTTGTAACTTTCTTTTCTTTTGGCATAAAATTATTGATAAATTTGGATTTTATTTAACGGGAAAAGTCTCAACCGAACTATTCCAATAATATTTTTCTCTGATAAAATGCCCCATTGACGAGAGTCAAAACTGTAATCCCTATTGTCTCCCATAACAAAATATTCATCTGGGCCTAGCTTTCTATTTATATTGCCAACCGTTCTTATATCCTCATCAAGGTAAGTTTCATTCAAAATTTGTCCATTTATACTGACTCTGCCATTGCTGACCACTACCTGGTCCCCAGGAATACCGATGATCCTTTTTATGTAAAAAGTTTTTTCATCTCCCGGATAACGGAACACTATCACGTCCCCCCGTTGCGGATCTTCTAGGCGATAACTTACTTCATCAATAAGAAGATAGTTTCCGCCTTGGAAATTTGGCTCCATGCTTTGGCCACTAACCAAAAAGGGTTGGACAACATAAGTGCGAATAATGAAAACCGTAATGCCGGCTATCAAAACTACTTCAATAATTTCCCAAAGGTTGGCTAAGAATTGCTTCATCCCGTTAGAAGCAGATCGCGATCTGCGATTTGCGATAATTTATTAATTTATATTTATAATAATAATTTTTCATGTAAAATATATGATATTAATCATGCGATCGCGGCTTCTAACGGGATTCATGAATATGATTATTTTAGTATATAATGATAGAATCAGTCAAATATGAAAATTCATCTAATAATCAGCTTGGGAAATCCAGGCGCTGAATACGAAAAAACATTCCATAATGTGGGGCATTTATTTTTGAATTTTTTGGATAAAGGAATTAGATCAGAAACTTTTATGAATAAATCGGGTGAATTTGTTAAACAAGAATTAAAAAAAGCCAAAGTAAAACCAGATAATCTTTTAGTAATTCACGATGATTCAGATATAGAATTGGGGAAATTCAAATTTTCTTTTGCCAGAAATAGCGCCGGTCACAAAGGCGTGCAAAATATTATTAACCAGCTAAAAACAAAAGAATTCTGGAGATTGAGGATAGGAATTAGACCTCTTAAAAATAAACAGAAAGCTGACGACTTAGTTTTAAAAAAAATAACTTCGAGCCAAATGATAACTTTAGAAAAAGTTTTTAAAGAGGCCGCCAAACAATTATGAAGAAACTGCTATTTTTTATACTATTACCATTCCTAGCCATAATATTAGTTCTCGGATTAATTTTTTATTTTTTCACCAAAAAAACCGCGGTGATGGACTTCGCTTTTGATGCCGCAGAATATCTTTACGGAGGAGTGTTTTAATGTTATAGTTTTAAAAATTAAGCTCCCATAGCTCAATGGTAGAGCATCCGCCTTTTAAGCGGTTGACGATGGTTCGATTCCATCTGGGAGCACAACTATAACTCTTTCTTAAATTCGTCCAGTAGTTTTTTGACTTTTGAATTTAGTTTTGGAGTTTTAACTTGGAATTGGATAAATAAATCTCCTCGGCCATAGCCGCCCAATCTTGGCATACCTTCGCCTTTCACGCGATATGGTTCATTTAAATTATAATTTTCTGGAATTTCGATGTTTAAAGTTCCACCAGAAATTGTCCTGACGCTAATTTTATTTCCCAACAAAACATCAATTAAATTAAGTTCTTTTTTAACCACCAGATGTTCTCCTTCGCGTATAAATTCAGTATGTGGCCTTACTCGAACACGAATATATAAATCTCCTTTTTCAGCGCCCCGCTCACCAGCCTCACCAGCCTTGGCTACTTTAATTATCTGACCATCGGCAATACCTGAAACAATATCAACTTTAATTTCTTTTTCCGCTTTAAACCGACCGGTGCCAGAACAATTTTTGCAACTTTTATTTGGAATTTGACCAATACCAAAACATTTATCACAAGTTTTTACTTGAGAAAAACTGCCAAAAAAAGTGTTTCGATTTTCTTTTATTTCACCGCGACCACCACAAGCAGAACATTGAGTGAGGCCTTCTTTTGAAAAATGGCCAAGACCGTTGCAATCTTTGCAAATATCAAATGTCTTAAATTTAACTTTAGTTTCCAAACCATGAAAAGCATCTTCTAAAGTAATAACTTGCTCTATTTCTAAATCTGCGCCTCGTTGATAGGCGCGTCTTTTTCTTTTCACGCCCAATCCCTCAAAAAACATGTCAAACATGTCCCCCATATTGCCTAAATCCTCAAAATTAATATTATTAGGATCAAAACCGAAGCCGAAATCTTGGCCTTCAAAAGTTCTTCCGAATCGATCATATTGCCCTCGCTTGTCTTTATTGGAAAGCACCTGATAGGCCTCGTTTATTTCCTTGAATTTTTTCTCGTCCCCGCTTGGGCGATCAGGATGAAATTGATGCGCCAATTTACGATATGCTTTTTTAATATCGTCTTCCGTAGCGCCTTTTTCCACGCCTAATATTTTGTAATAATCTTTTGCGCTCATAATTTTAATGTTTCTATCGGTTTATTCTGATATGTAATATTAATAAATCCGTAGGTTAAAAGCAATTGATAGAGACTGTAGCTAAGCAGAATGATAATCCAACCAAAAAGCAAAGCGAAGCCGGTTATAAACAGAAATAATACCGCGCCAATACCAATAAGAACCGGCGTATTTCTATCTGCCGGCAAGCGCTGAAGCTGGAAATTGATCAGTTGATAAATAGTGTCTCCGAGACGATGCTGAAGACTGATATTAAATTTAGTGAATTCAGATAATCTTTCTACAGCATTGGCAACCACTAAATTTTTTTCTTCCTGTGATAATTTTTTTTCTGCCAGAGAAAAGAGAAATTCTCCGACGGTCATATTAGCAGAAAAATTAGACAGGAAAATTTTGCCGCTATATTCCACAGGCCGGACAAAATAATTAAAGGCGTTTTTTGACAACATTAACGAATCAACTTGAAGAAAACTAACATAAGAAAGCGCCGAGAAAAGAGCTATGCCGATAATTGCTTTACGCAAAATAGATTTTCTCAATTTAAAAAGTTTGATATTGATATTATTTTGCAACTCTTGCTGTCCGGAGTAGTATCCCCAAGTCAAAAATAGTAATAGCGAGACAAAACCTAAATAGACCGCGTAATTAAAATTACCAACAAGTAAAATGGGCGCCGCAATCGCCGCGCTTTCAATAATAATGACCGCCAGCGCTTCAAGAAAAGTGCTTATTATAATTGATTGGATCAAGAATAATGCTAGAAATATAAAACCAAAGGCCATGGCGATTGGTAGTAAAAATAATCCTTTCCCCATATTAAAACCGACAAACACAAAGCCGAAGATCAAGGCGACCAAAACTGGGAAAAAAAGGAAGACTGTTAATTTTAAAGACATATATTTATTATACAATAGCGCCATCCAGTCCGCTATTTGCAATTTCAAAAAGAAAATCTCGGCGCGGGCCGAGATTCAATAAGATCACTTGGATTTGGGAACCAAACTGATCCCCCATTCTTCAATTCATATATCGTGAAATCTTTCATAATCGTTTTTAGTAAAAGGATTTTCGGTGGATATTTCTGATTCTTTTATCAAATTTGCCAAAAATTCATCGGCTCTTTCCTGAATTTTTTTATTTGGATTTTTTTCGTTGGCAATAAATTGCAAAAATGTCTCTTCATTTAACACTTTCACCTCACAATTCGTCCAAAAATATCCTTGAATAAAATTAATAGGTGGATCGCTTTTGATTGCAAAACAATTATATTTAACGAAAACATTTTTATCCACTTCAACCACATTACCAACAAAAGGAATCTTCCACTTCCAGTTTTCTACAAGATTACCATCTAATACAGTAAATTTTTCAGTAATTGGGACAATTAAACAACAACCTAAATACATCGGGGCTATAAAAAGAAGACCAACAACAATAGCCACTACCCGACTTTTAATCTTGTCATTAATTAAAAGAGCTAAAAGCAATATTAATCCTCCAATAGAAAATCCTGCAACCAACAAAGACCAAGAATTATATGCAAAACTTGATCCTCCCATTAAACAAAGACCAATAAAAGACATTACAGGGACAAGACAAAGAATCCGATTGCCTTTTTTATTTTCCACGGCCCTCTCCTTATGAAATTGGAAATGTTACTGCTGATACAATACCTTATTTAGGTGGCTCTTGTCCAGACTGTTGCGCCTGGCCGGCTATTTTTTGAATTTCACTGGAAAGCTCGCTGGTGGCGGATTTTATCGCTTCAGCGTCCGATCCGTCTTTCACTGATTTTAATTTACTTATTTTTTCTTCAATGGACGATTTTAATTCCGGAGAAACTTTGTCTGCGTGATCCTTTAAGGCCTTCTCCGAAACATAAATTAAATTTTCGGCTAAATTTCTCACTTCCACCAATTCTTTCTTTTTTTTATCTTCAGCGGCATGAGCTACAGCATCTTGTCTTAACTTTTCCACCTCTTCTTTTGATAAGGCGGATGTGGCTTCAATTTTTACCGATTGCGATTTGCCGGAGGATTTATCTTTAGCCGAAACATTTAAAATACCGTTAGCGTCAATATCAAACGAAACTTCAATTTGGGGAGTGCCGCGAGACGCCGGAGGAACGCCATCTAAAATAAATCTGGCTAAAGTTTTATTATCAGAAGCCATTTCTCTTTCACCTTGTAAAATATGAATTTCCACTGAAGTTTGATTATCGGCGGCGGTAGAAAAAACCTGTGTCTTAGCCGTTGGCACGGTGGTATTTTTTTCGATTAAACGAGTAAATACACCGCCGAGAGTTTCAATGCCCAAAGAGAGCGGTGTTACGTCTAGCAATAAAACATCTTTGACGTCGCCTTGCAAAATACCGGCCTGCACCGCAGCGCCAATCGCTACCACTTCATCCGGATTTATTCCCTTGTGGGGTTCCTTTCCGCCAAAAGCTTTTTTTACCGCTTCTTGAATAGCTGGCATTCGTGTTTGACCGCCAACTAAAATTACTTCTTGAACATCAGAAATTTGGAAGTTAGCATCTTTAATAACTTTTTTCATAATATCAATCGAACGATCAATATATTCTCTTACCAAATCTTCCAGTTTAGAACGGCTCAATTTTATTAATAAATGTTTTGGACCGTTGGCATCAGAAGTAATATAAGGAAGATTAATTTCCGTCTCCAAAGAAGTGGAAAGTTCGTGTTTAGCTCTCTCTGCAGTTTCTTTTAGGCGTTGCAAAGCAAGAGGGTCTTTAGAAATATCAATCCCTTCTTGCTTTTTATACTCACCGACTAAATACTCATTTATTTTTTTATCAAAATCGTCACCGCCAAGGTGAGTGTCGCCGCCAGTTGCCTTTACTTCAACAGTGTTGTCGGCTACTTCTAATACCGAAACATCAAAAGTGCCTCCGCCAAAATCATAGACAACAATTTTTTCGTTTTTTTGCTTGTTAAAACCATAGGCAAGTGCGGCGGCTGTTGGCTCGTTTAAAATACGTCGTACTTTTAAACCGGCGATTTCACCGGCATTTTTTGTTGCTTGTCTCTGGCTGTCGTCAAAATAAGCTGGCACTGTAATTACTGCCTCTTCAACTTTATCTCCGAGTTTAGCTTCAACATCAGCTTTTATTTTAGACAAAATCATTGCCGAAATTTCCTCCGGAGAATAATACTTTTCTCCCATTTTCACTTCCACACCGCCGCTGACCGAAGTTTTAGTTTCATAAGGAAGCCAATTTTTATCGTGTCCGACTTCCGGATCGGTAAATTTCCTGCCTATTAATCTTTTGACAGAAAAAATTGTGTTTTTAGGATTAGTAACCGATTGACGCTTGGCTAATTGGCCAACTAATCTTTCTCCGACTTTACTTATAGCAACAATAGAAGGAGTGGTGCGATTACCTTCGGCGTTTTCTAAAACTTTTGGCTGGCCGCCTTCAATAACCGCCACGGCGGAGTTTGTTGTGCCTAAATCTATACCTATTATTTTTGACATTTAATTTTTGCCGGTCTTATTAGTTTTCCGTGTAAAGTATATCCCTTTTCAACCTCTTCCGCAACTTGCCCCGACTTCAGTGTCAAGTCATCCTCCACTTCCACAATCGCTTCATGAAATTTAGGATCAAATTGGTCGCCGATTTTAACCACAATCTCTTCAACGCCATTTTTTCTTAAAATATCTTCTAACTGACGCTTGATAGGGACTTCCTTCGCCAAATTTAAACTATCTAAAACTGGCAAAATTTCTCTTATCAAAACTTCGTTGCCAAACTTTAAAATTTCTTCAAAGCGTTTAATTTCATCTTTTTTATAATTAATAAAATCGGCCTGGCTTCTTTTCCAGCCATTGAGATATTCCTCGCTTTTTTTTTGTAACTCTTCTAAATCGTTTTTCTCTTCCATTGCGGAGAGATTATATCACAAAATTATTGATTAGCGCAACACCAGACGGGAAGAACCGAGCATAATGGCTGATTATTAATGACTACACTACCACCAGTTAAATCAAAACTGGCCGATTTACCCCTCCATCTATTAGAAGTCGATGGCGCAACATCGGCCACCCACGCAAATCTAGAAGAGCCCGACAACATTTGCCCATTACCATCGGCGCCTGCGTCTGGATTACAATTTAAATAAGCCATTTGTCCAATAGCAGCATTATTACAACTATTTGCTCCTCTTTCTGCTTCGGTGCACACCCACCAACCAACCGGACAAGCGGCGGCGGCATTATCCCAATGCGCATCACGCTCACTTCGACTTACTTTGATAGAAGCACTTAATGAGCTATTACATTCTTTTCCACTTCCAGCGATAACCACAGAACTAGGCCTTCCCTGCCCCCACAATCGCGTTGGGGCGCCGCCAACACCCCCATATCTATCAACATAAGCCTTATTTACCGCATCAGTACTTGTAGCGGGATTAGCTAAATTAATGATTTTGTTAGAAACAACATCAACAATTCCCCCAAATTTTGTCGTGCCAACAACTTCCAATTTAGCTGCAGGAGAAGAAGTACCAATACCAACATTAATGCCATCAGTACTTATTAATCCACTTCCACTAGGCGGGTTGGCGGTTGGATTAACCCATGCCCAGACAAAAGCGAAGCTAACAACAAACATCGTGACAATAACATATGACAAAAAGCTTTTGTTGATTTTTTTCATTTTATATATAATTAGTATATCACTTCACTATGAAACAGGTTGTGGACAAAAAAATTATCTGGTTGGATTTTATTAATCCCGACAATGAAGCCATCAAAGAAATAAAAAAAATAAAAGATTTCCACCCAATTATTCTAAGCGAATTGGTAGGGCCGTCTTCTTATGCCAGAGCTGAAATGTATGATGATTATATTTTTTTTAATTTTCACATACCAGTTTATAATAAAGAAACTAAAACCTCCAGCAAGGATGAATTAGATTTTTTAATAACCAAGGATCACGTTATTACGGTTCATTATCGAGAGCTAGAATTTTTAAATGAGTTTATTAACGAAATAAAACAAAGCGAGGAATTTAAAAATTTAGTGCTCGGGGAAAGCACCGGAAAATTTGTTTATCACTTATTACAAAAAATTAATAATTTTTGTCAAAGGCAGCTTGTTCATATAGAAAAAAATCTGGAGTTTATAAATAAAAATATCTTTACCAACAAGGAGCATATGATGTTGCAGGAGATTTCTTACGCCAAAAGGAACATTTTAAATTATTCGCTAATTATTCAACCACAGGAAATATTATTAGGTTCGCTCAAGGAGGCGGGGCTGGTTTTTTGGGGTCAGTCCATGAAAATTTATTTCTTCGATCTAATTTCCGACCACAATAAAATTATCCGCCAAATTGAAAACTACCGAAACACGATTGAATCACTTGAAGAAACAAACTCTCAACTATTTAATTCAAAAACGAATTCCATAATGCAAAGATTTACGATTTTGGCCTTTTTTACATTCCCGTTAGCGCTCTTTGCTTCAATATACGACGTGCCAGAAGTAGCAGAACTTCTCAATTCCATGTTCGGCAGTTTTTGGAATAGTTTTGTTATAATGTTAATGTTCACTATTGCAATATTCGCGGTTTTTTATAATAAGAATTGGTTCTAGCGTGGATATTGGATGTTAGATATTGGATATTAGGTAAATTTAAAATAACTTAATCCCAAAATCTAAAATCTAAAATCTAAAATTTATGTTAATATATAACACTCTCACAGAAAAAAAAGAAGAGTTAAAAAAACCCGCTAAAGGTCCGCTTAAAATGTTTGTCTGTGGACCGACTGTTTACGACTTTTCTCACATAGGACATGCTAAGATATTTATTTCTTTTGATATAATTGCTCGTTATATCCGGGAGCGCGGTTTTAAGTTAGAATTTTTACAAAATATTACCGACGTTGATGATAAAATTATAGAGAGAGCGAAAAAAGAGAAACGAACTCCACAGGAAGTTGCGCGCCAATTTGAAAAGGAATTTCACCAGAGCATGAAAATGCTAAATGTAACTTCTGTTGATAAATATGCCCGGGCCGGTGAATTTATTCCCGCAATATTAAAACAAATAAAAACTTTAATTAACAAAGGATTCGCCTATCAAACAAAAAATGGCGTTTATTTTGAAGTAAAAAAATTTAAAGACTATGGAAAACTCTCTAAGCAGAATTTGAACGAACTGCGTCCCGGCTATCGCATTGAGCCAGATCCAGAAAAAAGAGATTCTCTGGATTTCGCCCTCTGGAAAATATCCAATGACGAACCCAATTGGCCCTCGCCGTGGGGCTCGGGCCGACCGGGTTGGCATATTGAAGATACTGCCATTACTGAAGAAATTTTTGGTGTCCAATATGATTTACATGGCGGTGGATTAGATTTGAAATTCCCCCATCATGAATCAGAAATCGCCCAACAAGAATCGGCCTCTGGGAAAAGTCCGTTTGTGAAAATTTGGATGCATTCGGGATTTCTATTAGTAAATGGTGAGAAGATGTCTAAAAGTTTAAAAAATTTTATCACCATCGACGATTTTATTAAAAAACATTCTCCAGTTGTTTTAAGGTACATGGTAATTAGCGGCCATTATCGCTCCCCTTTTAATTACACCGAAAAACTGGCCGAACAAGCGAAAACAACAGTTGATAATTTAATTAAATTTTTAACTAAATTATATTTATTGACAAAAAGTGGGAAAAATATTCTATCACCTTCGCAAGGTATAAATTTGGATATAAAACAGGCTGAAGAAGTTTTTTACAAGGCGATGGACGATGATTTTAATACGCCAGAAGCTTTAGCCAGTATTTTTTCTCTAGCAAATAAAGTAAATGAAAAAGGGTGGGATGTTCCCGCAACAGAAGCCAGAGCAGTAAGAAAATTTATTGAAAAAAGTTTATCTGTTTTAGGATTAGAAATAAGACCAATAGAAATTCCGGAAAATATAAAAAATCTGGTTGAACAACGCGAAATTTTCCGCCAAAAAAAGAATTTCAAGGCAGCCGATGAGATGCGCAAGCAAATTAAAGAACTGGGATTTGAAGTAGAAGACACGCCAATGGGACCGCTAGTGTCTTAATAGTCGCCACTCCACCCCTCCTTCCCCGTAAACAGTTCCAGGCTCAAATAAATTATCTTCGCTCGTCGTCAGAAGTTAACGAAAAAAACCCAACTTAACCTCCGCTAACGCTTCGGGATTCATACAAGGATTTTTTTCTACTTCTTCCTCCTCGCTCAGTAATTTATAGTTGAGCCCTCCCACATGTTTGCTACGGGAAGGAGGGTGGGGTTCTTTTAAGTGGTCAAAATGGCTCAAAAACGACACTTTTAGGCGATATTGACCCCCACACCTAATAGCGATCAGAAATTAATGAAAATCGCTATTAGGTGTGGGGGTGTTTGCCGGTAGCGTACCTCATTTATCAACTAGAAATCCACATCTTATACTTTGCCTATTTTAATATTTCTTTGATAATGAAGTAGATGCTCAAACTCCCTCCACAAAATATTGAAGCCGAGGAATCAATACTAGGCGCCTTAATGATAGACAAAGATGCGATCTTTAAGATTGTAGATGTATTAAAATCCAGTGATTTCTATAAACCAATGCATGGTAAAATATTTGAAATCATTTTGAAATTAATAGAGAAGCATCAGCCAATAGATATTTTGAGCGTTACAAATAAACTAAAGGAAGATAACTTACTTCAAGATATTGGTGGTCAAAGTTATTTAACAAGATTAATTGAATCTGTTCCTAGCTCTTCCCACATCAATCATTACGCCAAAATCGTTCACGAAAAAAAGATCCTAAGGGATTTAATAAACGCCTCGGCAGAAATCGGCGAACAAGCTTTTAATCCTAGCGATGACATTGATCACGTACTAGATTCTATTGAGCAAAAAATATTTGCTATTTCCCAAAGATCTATTACTCATAAATTCATCAATATTAAAGACGAACTTCATCTGGCTTACGAAAGGATTGAAAAACTTCACGAAGGAGATGGGAAGCTTCGAGGTGTTAGCACTGGCTTTGATGACTTAGATCATTATCTTTCTGGACTACAAAAATCTGATTTAATTATTATTGGCGCCCGTCCATCTGTTGGTAAAACTTCTCTCGCGCTAGATATTGCGCGCCACGCGGCGGTTCGATCACAACAGCCAGTGGGAGTTTTTTCATTAGAAATGTCTCGTGAGCAAGTTATTGATCGCCTAATCGCCTCGGAGTCGCATATTCCACTGTGGAAATTACGCACAGGCCGTCTTAATGAAGAAATGGAATTTCAAATGATTCAAGTTGGCTTAGATTCGCTCTCAAGAGCTCCAATTTACATTGACGACACGCCTTCTCCAAATATTTTACAGATGCGTTCTATGGCCAGACGCCTCCAGTCTGAACACGGCCTTAGCTTATTGATCGTTGATTATCTTCAGCTTATACAACCTCGCACTCATAGCGATAATATTGTCCAACAAATTACCGAAGTTTCTAGAGGACTTAAAGGAATTGCCAGGGAATTAAACGTTCCCGTTTTAGCTTTAGCGCAGCTTTCTCGAGCAGTCGAACAAAGAGAATCAAAAGTCCCCAGACTTTCTGATCTTCGTGATTCTGGAAGTATAGAGCAGGATGCGGACGTGGTTTTATTTATATATAGATCTGACCGCGAAAAACAAAATCCCACGCCCGAGGAACAAAACACGGCCGAATTAATTATCGCCAAACATCGCAATGGACCACTGGGTACGGTAAAATTAAAGTTCGACCCAGAAAAAGTTTGTTTTAGGAGTATAGATAAAACACACCATGCTGCCGGAACCAATTAAAAAATTTATAGATATCTTTTCTTCTTTGCCCTCCATCGGCCCGCGACAGGCAACGCGATTGGCTTTTTATATTACCAATTTAGGAAAGTCGCAAATTTACGATTTAGCCAAATCAATGGCAGACCTTCAACAGCTTAAAACTTGTTCGGATTGTTTTTTTATTAATAACGGTATTTGTCCGGTTTGTTCTAACGGCAATCGTTTAAAAAATATCGTCTGCGTTGTGGAAAAAGAAACCGACTTGATTTCCATTGAAAGAGCGAAAAAATATAGTGGTGTTTACTTGGTCTTAGGAGAATTAAATAAAACTGGCAGCCTAAGTCCAGATCAAAAATTAAAATTAAAAAGCCTAAAGTCTCAAGAACTGTTAGAAGAAATTATTTTAGCTATTAATCCAACCGCCTACGGTGATTTAAATGCCGCGCTAATACTTCAAGAAGTAAAACCATTTGCCAAAAAAATAACCCGCCTGGGAAGAGGTATTCCTACCGGAGGAGAAATTGAATTTGCTGATTCAGATACATTAGCTGGCGCTATTGACAACAGAAATTAAATTTTTCATGTTATACTTATAGACAATGAAAATAAAAATATTTATTCTATCAGTAGCATCATTAGTATTAGGACTTGTGTTGATTGTTTTTGTTAATGCAAAAATAACTGAACCAATTATATTTGAACCCAATATTAAAGTGGCCTTTATTGGCGATCAAGGAAGGGGCGACAACCCGCGCGCCG
>CAYIZY010000009.1:0-15819 GCA_964368235.1 uncultured Candidatus Saccharibacteria bacterium | reverse complement strand
TCTTTTTAAATAAAATCCCCGGTGTCCATTGCGGGGATTTTTTTATTAACTTTTTAAGAACCCCACCCATCTTTCTCCCTATAGAAATGTTGGGGTGGGTAACAATAGAAATTTGTTATATAAAAAGATTTTCTATAGAATATGAAATATAATCATGAAATTTACTCATCTCCACACCCACTCCCATTTCTCTCTTCTTGATGGCCTAGCCAAAGTTGATGATTTAATAAACCAAGTAAAAAAGTTTAATATGGAGGCGATTGCAATGACTGACCACGGCAATCTCTACGGCTCAATTGAATTTTATAAAAAGGCGAAAGCCGCCGGCATAAAGCCAATCCTCGGCGTGGAAGCCTACATCGCCCCCAACAGCCGCCATGACAAAAACCCCCAAAATGAAAAATATTATCACTTAATTTTGCTTTGCGAAAACGAGATTGGTTGGAAAAACTTAATTAAATTAGTAACGAAATCAAACCTAGAAGGCTTTTACTATAAGCCTCGCATGGACAAAGAAATTTTGCGCCAATACAGCGAAGGCTTAATTGCCCTTTCCGGCTGCCAATCCGGAGAATTAATTCAGGCAATTATAAACAATAAGCCGGCTGAAAAAATTATTAATGAATATAAGGAAATTTTTGGCCCGGAAAATTATTTTATTGAAATCGGACACCATCCCAATTCTGACCATAAAAATTTCCAAAAAATTTGGTCTAGCTTGATAGATCTTGCCAAAAAAACCAATACGCCACTAGTGGCAACTCAAGACATCCACTATATCGCTAAAGAAGATAATAAGTACCATGAAATTCTGCTCGCTGTGCAGACAGGAAATAAAATGTCTAACCAGGACCGAATGACGCTTAATGACGATTTTTCAATGAGCTCGCCCGAAGAAATGTCGGAGAGATTTAAAGAAATTCCCGAGGCAGTAGAAAATACCGAAAAAATTACGTCTCGTTGCAATGTACAAATAGCAATGGGCAAGCCAATCCTCCCCCACTTTCCTCTGCCCGAAGGCGAAACTTCTATTTCTTTCATGCGCAAAATGGTTGAGGAAAAATCTAAAACAAAATTCGCCGTCATAACCGATGAAATAAAACAGCGTTTGGAATATGAATTGGGAATTATTGAAAAAACAGGTTACGCCGATTACTTTTTAATTGTCCAAGATTTCATTAATTGGGCCAAAGACCGAGGTATCGTCGTTGGTCCAGGAAGAGGTTCAGTAGCGGGAAGTTTGGTTTCTTATGTAATCGGCATCACCGACGTGGACTCAATAAAATACAATATTATTTTTGAAAGATTTTTGAATCCGGACCGTATCCAAATGCCCGATATCGACGTTGATATTACCGATGTCCGGCGAGATGAAGTGATGGGATATTTGCGCGAGAAATATGGCGACGACCATGTCGCCCATATTATCACCTTCGGAACAATGGCTGCCCGCGCCGCTATTCGCGACGTTGGCCGCGCACTCGGCATCCCCTACGCGCTCTGCGACCAAGTTTCCAAATTAATCCCATTCAACCAAGGTTTAGAAGAAGCATTGGCTGGAGTGGCTGAACTAGCAAAATTGTATAATGAAAATCCTGACGTGAAAAAAATATTAGACGCAGCTAAACATTTAGAAGGAATTGCCCGACACGCTTCAGTGCACGCCTGCGGCACTGTGATCAGTAAGGAACCACTAACAAATTATCTGCCGCTACAATACGCGCCCCAAAATGAAAATTTAATTGTCACCCAGCTGGAAATGCACAGTGTTGAAGATCTTGGCCTATTGAAAATGGATTTACTAGGTTTGAAAAACCTGACAATTATTGAAAACACTATCCGCTTAGTAAGGGAATTAGGAAAAGGAGAAATAAATATTAGTAATATACCCGCCGATGACGCGGCAACATTTGCAATTTTGCAGGCCGGAGAAACGACTGGAATATTCCAAGTGGAATCTCCCGGCATGCGCCGATATTTGAAAGATTTAAAACCAACCGAATTGGAGGATATTATTTCCATGATCGCCCTCTATCGCCCCGGTCCGATTGAATCAATTCCTAAATTCATTGACGCAAAACACGGTCGCATCCAAAGTTCTTATCTTCATCCATTACTTGAACCAATTTTACACAAAACATACGGCGTGATCGTAACCCAAGACCAAGTATTAGAAATCGCCAGAAGTTTTGCCGGATTCACCTATGGCGAGGCAGATATTTTAAGAAAGGCAGTGGGCAAAAAAATCAAAAGTCTGCTCGATGAGCAAAAAAATAAGTTCATCAATGGCGCGGTGGAGAAAAAAGGAATTGATAGACAGATTGCTGCCGAAGTTTGGGAATTTATTGAGCCCTTTGCCCGATATGGTTTCAATCGCGCCCATAGCGTCTGCTACGCCTTAATTGTTTATCGCACCGCGTATTTGAAGGCGCACTATCCATTAGAATTTGCCACTAGCTTATTGAATGCTGATTCCGGCGATATTGATCGCATGGCTTTTTTAATCACCGACATTAAGAGGATGAAAATTGATATCTTGCCTCCAGACATTAATTACAGCGCCTCAAACTTCACTCCTGAAGGAGATAATATCCGCTTTGGCCTGTCAGCGATTAAAAATGTCGGATCAAACATCGTGCAAGCAATTATTGAAGAACGACAACGCACCGGAGAATTTAAAAGCTTGGCGGAATTTTTAAATCGGGTCCAACACAAAGATTTAAATAAAAAATCACTTGAGTCATTAATCAAATGTGGCGCGCTGGATTGTTTTGGTATTGAACGAAATCGCCTCCTGGTAAATATTGAAGATATTATTAAATTCAGTAGCGCTCTTCGCCGGGCTAATAAAAGCAGCCAAACAGGATTATTTGGCATGGCCACTGAATCAGCTAGTTTAAAATTAGGGCCGGCCACACCAGCAACTTCCGCCACAAAATTGGCTTGGGAGAAAGAACTGATGGGATTATATATTTCTGATCATCCACTAAACAGGTATAGAGGAAAATTAGCTGCTCACAATGTAAAACCAATAAGTGCAGTTCTCGAGTCTAAATCTGAACAAGATAGATTTAATATTGGAGGACTTGTAACTGGCGCCAAAAAAATTGTCACCAAAACTGGCAAGCCGATGCTCTTTGCCCGCATTGCCGATTTTAATAGTTCGATTGAAGTGGTAGTTTTTCCAAACATCTACGAACAAACGCAAGCAATCTGGAATGATGGCGCTGCTGTCTTGATTAATGGAAAAGTTTCTTTGCGCGACAACGAGCCAAAGATTATTTGTGATAATGCGATATTACTTTAATTCAAGCAAACTTTGCGCATATTTTTCCCAAGTCAGGCTTTGCTTAACAAATTCCTGTCCAGCGGTGGCAATTTTTTTGTATAAATCCGGTTGATCGGCAATATATTTTATTTTTTCAGCAATCTGTTTTGAATTTTCCGGATCGACAAATAAAGCATGTTTGCCGTCCTCCAAAACTTCTGTGGAAGTGGTTTTTCTAGAAATAATAAGCAATAAGCCAGAGGCCATCGCCTCAAATACACCGATACTAAATCCAAAACCATTTCTCGGTAACGGTAAATACATCGGATAAATAAAAAAATTATTCTTTTGGTATGCTTCGCGCAAACCTTCTTCAGAAACTCCTTTAAAATTAAATTCTATATGATCTTCTAATTTATTTTCTTCCACTAATTTCAATAAATAAGATTTATATTGATTTTCATTCCACATGTCGTTACAAATAATTTGCGCTCTTGCGTCATATCCCCAATCCCGCAAATATTTTACTGCTAAAATAATTTCTTCATAATGGCGATACTTATTTAAAGAACCCAAGCCAAATAAATTCAGCTTCATTTCCTTAACTGGCTGATAAAAGCCTTCAAAATCCACACCCAACCTCACAATTTTCGGTTTCAATCCCCTTTTTTCACACCAGCTTTTATTGTGGGAGTCCAAAACAGAAACACCATCGATCGCCGAAAAATATTTTCGACTAATAACATCTTTATAAAAATTATAAAAACGACTTAAAAAATCGAATACAAAATTACCTTTTGGCAGATACATATAAGGAGGGTCGTTTTCTGTCCATAAAATTCTTGCCATGGGATTTCTTTTTTTATAAAAATATCCTACTGGATATGCAAAATCATGAACATTCACAATATCAAAATTAAGATCCATAGCACTAGCGATATCTTTAGCAATATTCAACTTCAGACGCTCTTGGATAATTTTTCTTTTAATCCAAATGAAAATATTTTTCGGCCGCCCAGACCAATTTAAATACGATCGCGGTTTTACAATGCGAATATCCAATCCTTCACAAAGTTCTTTATAATACTGTCCAGAAAATTCTGGCGCATAAATTATCACATAATGACCTGCCTTTTTTAGAGATTGAGCTAACGAAAAAACAAGTCGTGGCCCACCCGATTGCCAAGAAAGGTTAAAACAAACTATGGCTATCTTTTTATGCATAAATCCGTAGATTTATTGTTTTCGACTGTATATTCTTCTAGTAAGGATTTTTTATCCACAACAAATCCTAAATCTTCTAGATCTTTTAAAAATTCTTCGGCAGAAATGCCAAACATTTTTAATCCAGCCGGCCAAAATTCAGTCATGATTTGAATATTTTTATTTTTTTCCAAAATTCCCATCATGCCTTTTAGCACACCGCCTTCCGCGCCTTGCACGTCCATTTTTATAAAAGAAATTGGTTTTTTATAATCTTTTAGAAAAATATCTAAAGAAGCTACTTGCACATTAATTGCCTCCCTCTTTTCGCTCACAAGCTTATCATACACTGCATCATTTTTTTGCCAATCTTTTATTTTTTCTTCGGGGTTATAAATGCGATGATCCCCAGGATTAAAATCGGAAAGAAAAAGTTTTAATGTTCCCACGTGATCCGATACGGCGGCGGACACAACTGTGATATTTGTATAACCGTTGGCCTCAATATTTTTTTGGAGAAGTTTTACGTTTTCCGGCGCCGGCTCAAAAGCGAAAACATGGCCTGTTGGGCCAACGGCCCTTGCCATGAAAAGAGTTATTAAACCAATGTTTGCGCCAACATCAATTGCAGTGGCACCTGGTTTTAATATCTTTTCCATCAACTCTATATTCACAGAGACGTGATGCTTGTCGCCCCATACGGAAAGTTCCAAATTGTCATTTGGATCAAGAAAAATTGTTTGGCCACGAAAAACCACTGATTTAGGGCGATCGTAAGTTCGTACAAAATCACTCAACCAATCACGAATCGCACCAAGAGGCCAAACTTTTTGCAAACCAAGACCACTAAAAAGATTGAGGCCTAATTTATATACAAATATTAAGAATTGTCTCATAAAAATTTTCGGGAGTGAATTTTTTAAATTTCTCCGAAGTAAAATAGGTTCGTATCGCCTGTTTGTATTTATCTATTTCCTGCGGAATAAGCGCATGGAGAAAATTTCTTAATTCTTCGTAGTTAAAAAACTTTCTCATATCAACAAAACAATCAGCTGGCACGTAATCCTCAATATCCGGCGCTCCCCAATATATAGGTATAGTGCCAACCAACATGCAGTCAAAAATCTTTTCGGTAATATAGCCTGGCCAAACAGCATTTTCAAAACAAAGCGCGAATTTATAATTCCCCATAGTTTTTGGCTTGTCATCAACAAAACCTCTCCAAATCTTTTTAATAAATGGGGAAGGATCCGCATCCCAGCGAGGCCCATATAAATCTACCTCATTATATTGGCTAAAAAAATTCAGCGCCCGTCTGCGCTCACTGTAAAGCTCTTGCTTCCAAAATCCCTTTGCTTTCATGCGGCTATTCATCATAACAAGAAATTTTCTATCAGTATTATTGAAATGTTCTTCGTTTAAAAAATTAAAGTTTTGGGGATAATAAAAGTGGGGAAAGCCAGCTACCCTAGGAAAAAAATAAGATTTGTTATAATGCCGGACAATAGATTTAATATTATTATAAACCCAGGGATTGTTTACCGGAGACTCCCATTGCATTAAAATTTTTTTGGGAAATTTCGGCAAAATTTCTAAAAGATGGTCATTTTTTAGAGGAAAAGTTTTTTTACCCCTAATCAAATCACGAAACAATAGCAAGGGTTTATAAATACCAATTGGAGGATGATCAAAGACGATTAAAACGTCTTCGGCGGCTGGTTTTTTATCTCCTAAAAAATCTATAGTCTGCGCCTCTATACCATGCTCATTTAAATATTTTTTAAGACAGTCAAAAGGCGGCACATTTGCTTTCGTATTAAAATAAGGCGCGAAAAGTTTGTTTTGAAGACCTTGCTCGGAAAATGGAACGAAATAAACACGTTTCATTTAGGATTTTACAATTAAGGCTTGTCCGGTCGGTAGAGAGAGAATTGGAACCCTTTTCTCTTTTGCGAACTTGTCAAAAGCTAAGCGTTGCTCGTCAAATCCTTGATGACCATAATCGTCTAAAATCATAATTGCCCCGCTAGACATCTTCGGCCAAAAATACTCTGCCGCGGCAATTTCCGGTATCATACAATTCATATCTATATGCAAGTAAGCAACATTTTCTATTTTGGGAAGTTTTTCTAAAACTTCTGGAACAGCTCCTTTTACAATTACTGCATTGGAAAATTTGGCAAAGGTATTTTTAACAAAATCATACATATCCGGATAATCAAACTTTCTTTTTTGATCATTGACTGTAAGATATCTTTGATCAAGACCATTATAAGTATCTATAAGATAAAATTTTCTTTTAAGCTTGCCGAAATCTAAATATTCCATAATGACACGACTAGTCATTCCTTTAGCAACACCGCACTCTACAAAATCTCCACTAAGATTTGCGCCATGCTCTGCCGCCCAACAAGTAATATGATTTTTCCACTCATCAGGCGGACTAAACCAATGACCATCCTGAAGCGCCGCATCAAAGCTTTTTCTAAATCGCTCATCCTTTTTAAATTCACAAAGGTGATCGGTAATCAATCCGGTTGCGTTATAAGTCGGACGCCATTTTAAAAGTCGCAATCGCCAATTTCTTAAAATCGCATAAACAAGCCTTAAAAATGGTAATTGCTTCCGAAAGAAATTAATCATTAGAGTTAGACTAGCATAGTTATTTAGACTGAAAAAGACCTTTTAGTTCATCAAGAAGTGGTTCTCTGGCAATAATTAAAACTCCTAGATAAACAAATGCCGAAAGAATTATATTCATAAAAAAGTTTATCTCAACCAGGTTAAGTGCGAATGTAACCAAGCCCATAAGGCAGGTTGCGACAATAATCTTCGGCAAAAATGGCATGATCTTAAATGGCAATATTTGCCTAACTTTATGCCAAAGATAGCCGTAAATCATAGTTAGAGCTCCGATAGTAGCAATAACACTGCCGGCTATGCCAAAAGACGGGATCAGTAAAAGATCTAATCCAACATTAACCAGCGCGCCAAGTATCATAGCAATTGTGAAATATTTTTGCTGTTTGTATATTAGCACTAGATTACCGATAATGGTGCTGGAATAGGTAATAATAAGTGTCACAAGAAGCAGTTGAAATGATAATATAGCTGAATTATACTCTGTTCCATAAAGAAAATTCATCATTGATGGGGCAATAATAATGCCTCCTGCCACTAAAGGCAAAACTATCGCCAGAGAAAAAATAACTAATTTTTCAATAAAATTTTTTAATCGTTCTTTACTCTCTTCTTGAACAAGTTTGGCCATTAATGAAAGAGAACCTACCACTAAAACATAGGGTATTATAGTAAGCATCATGACTGGTTTTTGAGCGGCGGCATAGTATCCAAGATCGGCTGGCGTCTTTAACCAGCTTATAATAAATATGTCTGTATTAACCATAATTGTCCACATTGTATTAGCTAAACTAAAAGGGATGGCGATTGCTAGGATGTCTTTTGCTAGTTTAAAACTAAATCGAAACGGTTTTAAGATTAAAAACCAGCCTTTTCTTAAAATAATGAATGTTATAACAGTACCCAAGGCGCTACCAATCAAATACATGATAGCTAATGTATGAGAGGTGGGCGCATATTTTAAACCAAACCAACACAATATAAGAATTATTAAATTAGTTATTATAGTCACCAAGGCATCTTTATCATTTCTGTTTTCTGACCTAGAGAGATTATTTAAAAAATTTCTAGTATCATCAAAGACTAAAAGTAATGTAATAATCCAGATTAAACTTTTTGCCTCAGCAAATCTAGTAATAATAGGCCCAATAAATATAACGAGGATTATCGTAATGAAAACTAAAATAAAACGCAGAAATACTAAAGTTGAAAAATATAGCTGGCCAACTTTTTCCCGCTGAACAATATTAATAGAAATAAGACTGTTAAGGCCTAGATCGGAAATTATCGCAAATATAGCGACAATACTAATTGCATATGAAAAAAGACCGTATTCAGCGGCGCCCAATAATCGAGCGGCGTAAATAACAATTACGAGCCGCAATAAATTGCCAACAACATTACTAACAGTTAACCATAAAGTATTTTTGACAACTATTTGTCCGGTAGTTTGATTAGAAAAAAGAAACAAACCTATTTTTTTCAGCATTTTTATATATTACAGTAACTGGACAAGTAACAATAGCCTAAATTATCATTATTCCATGATTAAAAGTAGTCAAGGGAATATCTGCATGAATTTCGTCGCTGAAGCAATTATCGCATTAAATCCTCAAAAAGTATTAGAGGTAGGGTGTAATGACGGCTATGGCCTCTTAAAGATGGTAAATCACCTCCCTAAAACCAAGTTTTATGGCATAGATATAATGCATTTTCTTATCCAACGCGGAATCAAGAAGAATTATCCGCAAAATATTTCTCTCTCGGTAATGGATGCCTGTAATATGAATGGTTTTGCAGATCAAATGTTTGATGTCGCTATCTCACACCACATGATTGAGCATATTGATACTGCCGACCAAATAAGATTTTTAAATGAGGCCTGGCGGGTATTACACCCGGGTGGACAATTATTTATTTCTACACCAAATCGCGATGCTCTAGTTCTTATGGGTACAGTTGGCCTACAATTTGATCATATGCATGAATTAAGTTTACATAATCTGCTTTGGCTTTTGGAAGAATGCGGCTTTGAAATTAAAAAAATATATGGTCAGGGAATTGTGGAAAAAAATAATTGGTTTAGACCTGTTTTAAATAAGTTAAAAAAGATGGACAAATATAATTTTAGACGCTTTATCAGAAGAACTGTGGATATCGTTGATGTTATTACTAACCCAACAAATCTAAAAGATGAAATAAAAGAAATAGGGCGCAATACTATTTCATCAAATATGCTCGTGGTTGCAGAAAAACCACTGGAAAAATGAGTAATTTATGGAACCATTAGTAAGCATCGGATTGTGTGTGCGTAATGGCGCCGAATATCTACGAGGCGCCCTTGATTCACTACTTGCGCAGACTTATAAGAATTTTGAATTGATAATTTCTGATAATGCCTCGACCGACGGCACAAGGGAAATTTGCGAAGAATACGCCAAGCGCGACAAGCGTATCCGATATATCAGACAAAAAGAAAATATCGGCAGTTATGGCAATTATGATTTTATAAGAAAAGAGGCGCATGGGGATTATTTTATGTGGGCGGCTTGCGATGATTTTTGGGATGCTCGATTTGTAGAAAAGTGTATTGAGAAATTCAGAGAAATCCCAGACGCCACGATGGTTTTCCCAAACTTTTGCGCCTTTGATGAATCTGGAAGAATAATAAGACTTTCTCCAGAGAAATATTTTCCATTTTCGCAAAATATTTATCAGCGCATAAAATCTTATATTTTATATAAAACCCAAAATGGAAAAATAACCATGATTTATGGATTATGGAAAAAACACACCGCTGCCGATCTCATACTATTAGGCGATTGCCATGGAGATATGATTTATATGTTAAGAACGTTGCTTACGGGTTATTTTGCCAGTGTCCCTGAAGCGCTCTTTTTTAAAAGAGAGCCTCTGCAACTCTTAGCTAATATATCAAAAGAAGGACCTTCTTTAAATTTCCTTCTCCAAATTCCCCAAAGCAAATATGAAACATTAGAAGAATGGTATAAAACAAGAGCAAAAATGGAAAAAAAGCTAGGCTGGAGAAATCCGGTAAAAATATTTATCGCCAATAGACTGCAGGCAACAAAATATTTCTATAAGATTTCCAAATACATCTTTTTATTTCCAGGATTAAATTTAAGCGAGAAAATTATCCTTATCTTCTGGACCTTTTATGCCTACCTAAAATCCCTTTGGAGTGGATATATGTAATATATTTTTTATCCTATTCTCCCAAGTATGATTCGCCAGAACTAATTCTATCGCTTTTTTTGAGATTAGATTTCTTTCTTTTTCTTTTAGTATCCATTCGGAAATTAAATTATTCATGTCTTTGGCGGTTTTAAAAACTGGGAAAAGATTAGGCGGAAGAAGTTTGTTTAAATCTTTTCTATAATCAGTGATAATAAATCCGCCCGACAACGCAACTTCAAAAATGCGGGATGATATAGAATCTTCGTGGCCGGTAGAATGGAAATTGATTACTATTTTCGCCTGATTATAAACCTTATTCAAATCAGAAACAGAAAGAGCTGATTCGGAAAATACGCGATTTTTTAGTTCTGGGAAATAGCGGTACCAATAATTCCAGCCATTGCCAAAAATTCCTACTTTAAATTTCGCCGGAATATCATTCATTAATTGGGCGCGAATTAAGCCATCGGGACTTTGCTCTGGAGCGCTGGCCACATAAACAGCATCAAACTTTTTTTCTTCATCAGAAATCGGAAAAAAGTGTTTGGGATTGGCGCCAAGCGGCAGATGATGCACCGGCACGCCATAAACAGCATTAATCACATCACCCCATTTCGTATCAATGGAAAAAATATGATCGACATATTTGAAACTTAAGAATTGATCTTTAGCGCCAGAACCATATGGTGGAGAGGTTACATAATACACAATCGGCTTCCCTAATTTTTTTGCCTCTTTAATGAATTCGGCTAAAATCACCGGCGCGTCATCAATAAAAATTAAATCGGGTTGAAAACTTATTACCGATTCCAACCACTGCTTACTGCGACGACGGGCAAATGAATACTCTATTTCATAAGGGCGACGGTTCACGCGCAATAATAAATTTTTTAAAATTTTGTCTTTCTTTGGCGCGCTTTTGTCAAAAAACAAAACTTCGTGCCCTAAATCACGCAAAACACTATCTATATTTTCCGATATCGCCCCATGCCAACGGGTGCCTGTAAGATGGATTTTCATATTTTTCTTTTCCAAAATAAACGGCTCATTACGAATAAATTCCAAAAAATAAGTTTTATTTTTTCAAAATAAGAAAGTTCTCTAAAGCAAAATATGTCTATCATTCTTTTATAAAAAAATGGGGTGAACAGTCTAAAGAAACGACTTTTAAAAAAGGAGTCGAATATTCTTTTTATGAAAAACTTTTTCTTAGGAGGATTGAGAGCAGAAATAACCGCCCGTTTATAAAAAATAATCTCATCTACGATTTTAATCTTCCCCTCAGCAAGTCCGCGAAAAACAAAACCCATATCCTGAAAATCCCACCCAAAGTATCGATAATCAAAGAATGCATTTTTAGCTACAATCGAACGAAGCCAAGCACCGCAATAAATCAACATATCTTTTCCATCAGATTCATAAGATAATATATATCTTTTTAGCCGGCTATATAAATCTTTTTCTAAGGGATAAAAAAGTTCGGGATAGCGCTTAACCTTTCTATTTAAATCATCAAACTCCACAAAATTACCTCCAGCAAAAACTATTTCTGGATTTAACTCAAAGCAATTGATACATTTTTCCAGGAACGTAGGCGCCATAAGATCATCATCGCAAATTTCCACAAAATACTTTCCACTGCCCTGCCTTCTTATAAAATTGCGGTTTAAAATTCCTCCTATGTTTTTCTCCTGCTGAATATATTTAATCCGGGAATCTTTTTTCATGTACTCGCGACAAACCCGCTCCGTGTCGTCCGTAGAAGCATTATCAGAGATTATCAACTCAAAATTTTTATAAGTTTGCGCGAGAATAGAGTCAAGAGTCGCCCGAAGATAAGTCCTAGCCCGGTTATAAGTAGGCACGCAGATAGTTACTAATTTTGAATCTTCAATTTTTGAATCCTCAATAAGCTCCAAAATAATTCCATCAGGATCGTGGCAGTATAGAATCTTTATTTTACCGTCCGGAGCAATAAGTGGTTCAGAATTACAAAAATAACCTTTTTTAATCAACAATTTATAAATTTTTTCTAAATTATCTACAGTCAAAGAAATGTGTCCGGAGGCAACAAGATTAGACGGCAAATTTTCTGGCTTTTCAGAAGCATTGTGACCAGGATGAGATTTATATTCTAAAAGCTCAATAAGACCTCCTCCTGGAATATTTAACTTCACCCACTCTAAGCGAACTTTTTTTATACCAACCAACTTTTCGATGTATTCCCCTTCTTCCACCTGACGCTTATAAATAGTGAGGTCTAAAACATTACAATAAAAGTCTAGCGATCTTTCTAGGCTTCTCACAACAAAACCCGTATGTCGAATGCGAGAAACTATCATTTTTTAATTTTTTTTATGCCAGTTTTTATATCCATCTTCGGCGACCAATTTAATTCTTTTGCAACCCTTGAAATATCTACATATCGACCAGTAATTTCGTCCGAAGAATCTTCAAAAATATTTTTGCCGTAAACAGTATTTACAATATCACGAACACTAGTAAGTTGCCCGGAAGCTATATTATAAATATCATATTGGAGATTCTTTTTTTCAACAATTTTTACGATCGCCCGGGCAACATCTTCAACGTATATATAATCATTGGTGCCATTGGGATTTTTAATGGCTGGCATTTTGCCCTCCCGCATACATTTCACAAGATAGGGAATCAAAGCTTCCGATCTCTGATTAGGGCCATATGAATGAAAAATCCTTGCCCAAATAAATTGCGCCTCATATTTTTTTGCTATTTCTCGCCCTAATTTATGAAGAGCGACTTTTGCTGCTTCAAAAATATTTGAAGGATAAGCTTCTATAGATTCATCTACTTTGCCAACTAAACTACCATACTCCAGACCACTTCCGGCGCAGACTATTTTTTTACAAGATATTGAGGAGACGAACAGTAGAAAATCCAAACTATTTTTAAGATTCTTAATGCTGTTCTCTGGATTGTGATAATCTAAAACACCCTCCCAAGCAAGATGTAAAACAACATCCGGATGAAATTTTTTTATTTTATTTTTTAAAGAATTTAAATCTGATAAATCGCCTTTAAGAAACTGCAAATTTTCCCATTTTAAAAAATCAGAATTCTTCTTCGGATCGCGAGATAGAATAAGAATTTTATGGCGATGTCGGGCAATAATTTTTACGATTGGTCGGCCAATAAAACCAGTACCTCCAGTAATAAATATATTCATTTTTTTTTAATAATAATATTAATAATATCTAAGAGGTTTTTTGTTTTGGAAACTAAAATAGGGCGACATCCAGCAGCTTTACCCGCCTCAACATCTCTCGGATCGTCCCCAATAAAAATTACATTTCTAAGATTTATATGATGATCCGCTGCCGCGCGATGCAGCATGCCCGGTTTTGGTTTTCTGCAAAAACAATTATCATTAGCGGTATGCAAACAATAATATATACCAGAAATTTTCCCTCCATATTTTAAAAGTTCTTTTTCCATATATTTATGAATCTGAAAAAGATCTGGCTCAGTCATAAAGCCACGACCCACGCCCGCCTGGTTAGAAATAATATAAATTTCATAACCATTATCTGATAAAATCTTTACAGCTTTAATGGCGTCAGGTAAAAATTTAAATTCTTCTGGGGTACGAACATATTCTCCCCGATGCATTTTCTTATTAATCACTCCATCCCGATCTAAAAAGATTATTTTTCGCGAACTCAAAAATTTTTCCGTATGTTTAAGCCGCTCCGGCGTACTCAAACTATGATAAAGATCATCCGTTACAAAAGCCCTAAGCTTTCGTTCTGCGACAAGTTCAGGAATAATCTTTTCATCTATATAAAAATTGCTTTCTTTTGACATGCGACGAACGACATCTTTTCTCATAATAAAAAAACCCAACTCAACCCCATTTAATCCAGGCTCAACACGTGACTTGTCGTATTTTAAAACATAACCACTATCATCAACAAAAACATTATTCTTTGTTGTGCTAAATTTATTACTATAAACAGTAACAGTCACCAAGGCTTTACCGGCTCTATGAAAATCTAGATAAGAATCCAAATCTAAGTGAATATAATTATCGCAATACATCAAAAGAAATTCATTATCAAGCATATGCTCTGCTTTCTTAACTCTGGTAGCAGTGCCATCGTTAAGATCACTAATCGAATATTGAACATTTAAGCCAAATTTAGCGCCGTCTCCAACATACTCAATTACCTTTTCTGGAAGATATCCAAGAAGCAAAATAACTCTTTCGATGCCATTATTTTTTAATTGATCAAATAAATATTCGACAAACGGCCTGCCATTTACGGGCACCATAATCTTCGGCAGATCGTAAGTAAGCGGCCTCATACGCAACCCCATTCCCCCAGCCAAAATTACCGCTTGTTTAATTTTTTTAGATCTAGTAGCGGTCATTTTTCACAAACTCTCTCCAATAGTTAAGTACATCGGAAAAAATTTGGTCTAGACTAATTTTAGGCTTCCAACCTGTTAGTTTACGGAATTTGGTAGTGTTACCTATTAAAAATGGCAAAGCGGTCGGCCGGACATATTTCTTATTAACTTTTGTTTTAATATTTTTTACAGTTGAAAGTTTAATCATCCGATCCAAAGCTTCCTTAAATGTACAAATATGACTTTCTTCATCAGATCCAATCAAATAAAGTTCTCCCGGAACAGCTTTTTCCATCGCAAGATAATATGCCTCTACCATGTCTTGGATGTGGGTAAAATTTCTTTTGTCGGCAGTATGACCGGTTTCTAAAATTGGTTTACCCTGAGCTTGCCGAATGGGCTTCCCCGCTTCAATACGGGCAATTTGGTAGGCATACCAAGAAAATCCAAAGACATTATCTCGGCGCGGACCTTCGTGGTTAAAAGCGCGGGTGCGAATAATATTCATGCCATATGATCGGTGATAAACATAACCAATCAAATCCTGTGCCACTTTCGTAACAGCATAGGGATTAACCGGACGAAGGACTGTAGATTCGGTAATTGGCAATTCTTCTGCTTTGATGTCGCCATGTTCTTCCGGGGAACCGGCGATTAAAATTCTTGGATTGATACCAGCCATGCGGCAGGCCTCCATTAAATTGACTGTGCCCTTGAAATTGACGTCCATATAGACATTTGGATGAAGCCAAGAAGGGCTGACAAAACTTTGAGCGGCAAAATGATAAATTTTATCTGGGCGAATTTTGGCAATCACTTCACGCGTAGCAATCGGATCGGTTAAGTCGCAATCAAAAAATGTTACTCTCTTATCATCTAGCAAATGCTTTACATTTCTTAAACGAGATAAATTCCAACGTTTCAGACCAAAAATTTGCTTCTCGCCTTTCTTCAAAAGTAAATCAGCCATATGCGAACCAACAAAACCAGTGATGCCGGTAATTAATATCTTCTGCTTTTTCATGATTTTTATATTATATCAGGTTTTTTATGATTGTAAAGAAAAATTGGTATAATCCACGCACATATTGTGGAATAAGCTAGGATTTAAGCGGATAATT
>CAYIZY010000008.1:0-17679 GCA_964368235.1 uncultured Candidatus Saccharibacteria bacterium | reverse complement strand
TCAATTATCCGCTTAAATCCTAGCTTATTCCACAATATGTGCGTGGATTATACCACACCCTATTGACAGATTCTGTGGGTATGCTATAATTAACATGTCTTGATGAAATTACTCGGATTCGTCATCAAGATGATACTTATAAGATCTTCCGAGGGGAAAGACTTTCCCAAGCCCACAGGAATGTGGGCTTTTTTTTTTGTTTTATAAAAATAGAAGCCACCCAGGGCCGCTGTTTCGTAGGGAACATCGCGCAGGCCCCGAGGACGGGGCGAAGCAGAAGATGCTTGGTTATATAATTTTCTGCCGAGCGAGAAGAAAATTTTTTCGCTGGAAAAAAATTATTCTGATTCCCTACGGAATAGCGGACTGGGTGGCGTATGATATATTTTTTCTGTTATCCTCTCTTTATGTTTTTCCAATCCCTAAAAAAGATGGACTGGTGGTTGAATGGATGTTTGCTTTTTCTTGCTACGGCTAGTTTGACAATGATTTACAGCGCCAAGCCCAGTTTATTTTACCAGCAGTTGATTTGGTTTCTTTTAGCCTTTTTCGTGATTATAGTGATGTCTCAAATTGATTGGCGGCCATTGGTCAATTACCGATGGATAATTTTTGGTATTTATTTCTTTTCGATTGCGCTTTTAGTCGTCACTTATTTTTTCGCTCCCGCTATTCGTGGCACTCGGGCCTGGCTTGTCTTTGGTCCTGTTCAATTTCAAACTTCAGAATTTGCCAAGCTCGGCCTCATCATCCTCTTCTCTTATTTTTTCGCTCGCCGCCATATTGGAATCGCCCATTGGTATAATTTATTAATTCCATTTTTTTATTTTGCCATTCCAGCCGGCCTAGTTCTTCTCCAGCCAGACATGGGCACGACTTTAATTTTACTTGGCCTCTGGCTAGGCTACTTATTTATTAGTGGCATTAAACAAAGGCACATTCTAATCGGATTGGTACTTTTCATAGCGCTGGGTTTTTGGGGTTGGAACAGTTTCTTGAAAGACTATCAAAAAGAAAGAATTATTGGTTTATTTAATCCTGATTATGATCCGCTTGGCATCAATTACAATACCATCCAATCAAAAATTGCTATTGGTTCGGCCGGTTTTTTAGGGAAAGGATTCCGTCAAGGTACGCAGGTCCAATTGGGTTTTTTACCCGAGGCATCTTCCGATTTTATTTTCGCGGCCTTTGTTGAGGAGTGGGGATTTGCCGGCGGCTTTTTATTGCTTGGCGTTTTTGGCTTGATGATACTTAGAATTATTAAAGCAGGCTTATTTAGTGAAAATAACTTTGCTAAATTAGTTTCTCTGGGAACTATTATAGTATTTATGCTGCATTTTATATTTAATGTTGGTTCAAATATAGGTCTTTTGCCCGTGATAGGACTGCCATTCCCATTTTTTAGCTATGGTGGGTCAAGTTTGTTGACTAATGCGATACTAGTTGGTACAATTCAAAGTATTGTTGTCAGATTTTCTTTATAAAATCTCCTATTTTGTTTTACTCTTTTTTGTTTTAGGGTCTTTCGTTGTTGCCCATGATGGGTCTCATTCAGAAATTTTTCGTATCGATCGAGGAGACAGCTTGACCGATATCAGTTTCAAGTTAAAAGAAAGCGGCCTAATAAGGTCAACCGGTTTTTTTAAGTTTTATACTTTTTTAGTTGGGGCAGCCCATCGATTTCAGCCCGGCGTTTATCAATTTAAAAAAGATGATAGTTTAACTAAAATAGTTCGCACATTAATTAAAGGCCCGCAATCCGTAGACGTTGTAATTCCTGAAGGGGCAACTTTGCGAGATATTGATTTCAAATTGAGTGAAATGGGAATTATTAAGAGGGGAGACTTGGTAAATTTTTCCGAAAGCCCTCAAATAGATCAATTAAAAAAAGAATTTTGGTTTCTTAATGGTAAAAAAACAATTGAAGGATTTTTATTTCCCGACACTTATCGTTTTATGCCCGGCACCGAACCAATTATCGTGATGAAAGCAATCTTGTCAAATTTTAGCGATAAGGCCACCCCCCTCTTGTCAAAAACTAAGGATTGGTATAACATTATCATTCTGGCTTCATTATTAGAGAAGGAAGTTCCTCTAAGTAATGATCGAGTGTTGGTTGCTGGTATTTTACAAAAAAGATTGGCATTGGGTATGCCACTGCAGGTTGATGCAACTGTTACATATATAAAATGTGATGGAAGCTATCTATCCTGTGAAAATCGGCAATTAACAAAAGAAGATTTTAATATTGATTCAAATTATAATACATATAAATATAAAGGAATGCCGCCAGCGCCTATTTCTAACCCAGGAATAGAAGCAATCAAATCAGCTCTTAATCCAAAGAAGAGCTCTTACCTTTTTTATCTATCTGATCCGAAGACGCAACGAACCATATACTCCCGCACGTTCGATGAGCATAACGAGAATAGATTTAAATATTTAAAGATTTAATTTTCTAAATCATGCAAAAACTACCAACTAAAGTTTTTTCGTCTTTTTCACGGTCCTTGGTCGAGCAGCCCAATTTAGTAGAAGTCCAAACCAATTCTTATAATTGGTTTTTAAAAACAGGCCTAAAAGAACTCTTTGCTGAAGTATCTCCAATTAAAGATTATGCCGGAAAAGATTTAGAGCTTCACATTAAAGATTATTATTTTGATGCTCCAAAGTACGATGAAGAATATTCTAAATTCAAAGATCTCACCTACGAAGCAGCGCTTCGTGTGAAAGCAGAATTGATTAATAAAAAGACAAACGAAACCAAAGAGCAAGAGGTTTATTTTGGAGATTTTCCCATGATGACTAATCGTGGGACTTTTATTATTAACGGAGTGGAGCGTGTTGTTGTTTCACAGTTGATTCGTTCCTCGGGTGTTTACTTTACTGCTAATCTCTGGCGCAGCAAGAAATTATTCGGCGCAAAAGTTATCCCAAACCGTGGCGCTTGGCTTGAATTTGAAACCGATTCAGATGGATTTATTGGTGTAAAAATAGATCGGCACAGGAAGGCTCCAGCCACTGATTTGTTAAGAATTTTTGGTTTGATTGATAATGAAGAAATTAAAAAAACTTTTGGGGAGGCGATCAACCAAACGTTAAAAAAAGATGACGCTAAAACCGCCGAAGGATCTTATTTAGAAATTTATAAAAGAATCCGCCCGGGAGATTTGGCCACTGCTGCCAACGCAAAAAGTTTAATTGACAGCATTTTCCAGAGATTAGATAGATATGATTTGTCTGCTGTCGGCCGTTTTAAATTAAATCAAAGGTTAAATAACAAGAGGACAGAAAATAGGCTTCTAGAATTGGCCGATATTATTGACATCATAAAAGAAGTGATTCGTTTAAATAATAATCAGGCCGCCGAGCCAGACGACATTGATCATTTGGGAAATCGCCGCTTGAGGCCGGTTGGAGAGCAATTGCAACAAAGAATGAGAATTGGTTTAGCCAGGCAGCGCCGCCAGGTACAGGACAGGATGTCCACTTTAGATATCAAGACTTTAACCCCGGTCCAGTTGATTAATGCCAAGCCTTTGATTTCTGTTGTTAAGGAATTTTTCTCTTCTTCTCAGCTTTCCCAGTTTATGGATCAGGTGAATCCTTTAGCTGAAGTTGAGCATAAGCGAAGAATTTCTGCGATGGGTCCGGGCGGACTAACTCAAAAACGCGCCGGTTTTGAAGTGCGCGATGTCCATCGATCCCATTATGGTCGCATTTGTCCAATTCAAACTCCTGAAGGCGCAAATATTGGTTTGGTAAATCACTTATCTAACTACGCTCGCCTAAATGATTTCGGATTTTTGGAGACGCCTTATTTGGTGGTAAAAAAAGGAGAAATTACCAAAGAACTGCTTTGGCTTAATGCGCTTGATGAAGAGAAATATAAAATTGCCCACGCCGGCGTTAAGTTAGAAGAGATGGGTTTGAACGACCCAATCGAAGCTCGTATTAATGGAGAGCCAGGCACTTGTTTAAAAAAAGAACTGGACTTGATTGACGTTGCCCCCCAACAATTTATTAGTTTAGCCACTTCTCTTATCCCATTTTTAGAACACGATGACGCCAACCGCGCATTAATGGGTTCAAACATGCAACGTCAAGCTGTTGTTTCGGTAAAAGCCGATGCGCCATATGTCGGCACTGGATTAGAAGAAAAAGCGGCTCGTGACTCCGGACATTTATTGATTTCCGATGTAGATGGAGAGGTGTCTGATGTCGATGCTAAATCTATTATTATCAAAACCAAAAAAGGTAACCATAAATATTCTTTAAATAAATTTAAACGCTCTAACCAATTTACTTGTATTTCACAGCGACCGTTAGTGGAACGCGGGCAAAAAGTTAAAAAAGGAACTGTTTTAGCTGACGGGCCATCCATTGATAATGGAGTTTTAGCTCTTGGTCAGAATTTATTAGTCGCTTTTATGTCTTGGGGCGGCGCAAACTTTGAAGACGCGATTGTTATCTCTGAAAGAGTTGTCCAACAAGACCGCTTCACTTCTATTCATATAGTAGACTTTGAATGTGATGTTCGGGACACTAAACTTGGCCCAGAATTAACAACGCCAGATATTCCAAACGTCTCTGAAGAGAAATTAAAAAATTTGGATGAGGAGGGAATTGTTCGTGTTGGCGCTGAAGTGAAATCGGGAGATATTTTAGTCGGTAAAATTTCACCAAAAGGTGAGAGTGAACTAACAGCTGAAGAAAGATTGTTAAGGGCTATTTTCGGTGAAAAAGCCCGGGACGTCAAAGACACTTCTTTGACGATGCCTCACGGAAAATACGGCCGCGTTGTTGGCATTAAAATTTTCTCTCGAGAGCGTGGTGATAAGTTAGAACCCGGAATCATAAAAAGAATTCAGGTAGAAATTGCCCAGTTAAGAAAGGTAAGAGCTGGCGACAAATTAGCTGGTCGTCATGGAAACAAAGGTGTTATTTCCCAGGTTCGTCCAGTGGAAGATATGCCATATTTGGCCGATGGAACTCCTGTGGATATAATTTTAAACCCTTTGGGCGTTGCTTCTCGTATGAATTTGGGCCAAATTTTAGAAACTCACTTAGGTTGGGCGGCTAAAACTTTAGGATATCGAGCTGTTACTCCCGCCTTGGCTGGCGCCAGTGAAGATCAAATAAAAGCCGAATTGAAAAAGGCCAAATTACCTGAAGATGGAAAAACAATTTTATATGATGGTCGCAGTGGGCAGGCATTTTTGCAGCCAATTACCGTTGGTGTTATTTACATGATGAAATTAAATCACTTGGTGGAGGACAAGATTCACATGCGCTCCACCGGCCCATACTCATTGATTACCCAACAACCTTTAGGCGGTAAAGCGCATTTTGGCGGACAGCGTTTTGGAGAAATGGAAGTATGGGCTTTAGAGGGTTATGGCGCCGCGCATACTTTGCAGGAAATGTTGACGATTAAATCTGACGACGTTTTGGGTAGATCTTCTGCTTATGAGTCAATCATCAAGGGAGAAAAAATAAAGAATCCAAATATTCCGGCTTCATTTAATGTTTTAGTAAATGAATTAAAAGCCTTAGGCATCGACGTTGAGCTTATGAGGCCGCAATACGAAAAAGAAAATAAATAATAAAATGGACTTTCAAGGAATAAAACTAAAAATTGCGTCTCCGGAAGATATCTTGAAGTGGTCTCATGGTGAAGTAATCAAGCCAGAAACTATTAATTACAGAACTCAGCGTCCGGAAAAAGATGGATTATTCTCTGAACGTATTTTTGGTCCAACTAAAGATTGGGAATGTTATTGTGGAAAATATCGTCGTGTTCGTTATAAAGGGGTCATTTGTGATAAGTGTGGTGTGGAAGTTACCCGAGCCATCGTTCGTCGTGAACGAATGGGCCATATTAAATTGGCTGTGCCAGTGGCTCATATTTGGTTCTTGAGAAGCATCCCTTCAAAGATAAGTTTGATTTTAGATGTACCTCTGCCAAAAGTAGAAAAAGTTGTTTATTACATTTCATATATTATTACTGCGGTTAATGAAGACAATCGGAAACGGGCTTTAGACGAAATTAAAAAAGAATTCAAATCGCGCAAAAAAACCGCCAAGCAGGAGGGTGTAGAAAAAGATGTTTTGAAAGAAGCAATGGAAAGCACCGAGCAACTTCTTGAAGATTTGTATGTTGGAAAAATTGTTACCGAAACAGAATTTCATAATTTAGCCCGTCGCTTTGGCGATGTTTTTGAGGCAAGCACTGGCGCTGAGGCTATTTATAAAATTCTGCAGAATTTAGATTTGGTAAAGATAATTTCTGAGATTAAAAAAGATTTAGAGAGCGTTAAAGATCCGAGCAAGGAAATGCGTTTAATGAGGCGATTAAAGTTAATTAGCTTGATGGTAAAAAACACCTTGCATCCAGAGTGGATGATCTTAACTGTTTTGCCGGTTTTGCCTCCGGATTTGCGTCCAATGGTTGCTCTGGATGGTGGTCGCTTTGCTACTTCTGATTTGAATGATTTATATCGACGAGTCATCAACCGCAATAATCGTCTGAAAAAATTAATTGAGTTAAATGCTCCAGAAATTATCACAATTAATGAAAAGAGAATGTTGCAAGAGGCGGTAGATGCTTTGTTTGATAATTCTGCTCGCTTTGGCGCGCAGCAGATGTCCAGCCAGCGTCGTCCACTTCGTTCTTTGGCTGATTACTTAAAAGGAAAACAGGGACGTTTCAGGCAAAACTTGTTGGGTAAGCGTGTAGACTATTCCGCCCGTTCAGTTATTGTTGTCGGTCCAGAATTAAAGTTAGACCAGTGTGGTTTGCCAAAGAAAATGGCTTTAGAGATTTTCAAACCATTCGTTATCAATAAAATTATTGAAAAAGGTTTATCTCACAATATTCGCAATGCTAACCGTTTGATCGATCAGGCTTCTCCGGAAATTTGGGCTATTTTGGAAGAAGTTATTACTAATAGAAAAGTTTTATTGAATCGCGCGCCTACTTTGCATCGTTTAGGTATTCAAGCTTTTCAACCTTTATTGATAGAGGATTTTGCTATTCGAATCCCGCCGCTTGTTTGCAGCGCTTTTAATGCCGACTTTGACGGTGACCAAATGGCCGTTCACTTGCCATTAACCGACGACGCCCAGGCTGAAGCTAGAAATATTATGTTGTCCAGTAAAAATGTTTTAAAGCCCGCCACTGGAGACCCAATTGTTATGCCGACTCAAGATGTCGTTTTGGGTTGTTATTTCATGACCAAAGAAAAAGAAGGCGCTGTTGGCGAAGGTAGGGTTTTTGCCGACCAAGAAGATGCAATGATGGCTTATGAACATGGCATAGTAGAAATTGGCGCCAAAATTAAAGTCAGAAAATTAGAGACGACAATTGGCAGATTAATTTTTAACGCTGCTTTACCGGCTGATTTTGTTAATCATGGAGGTTATATAAATACCAATTTAAATAAAAGTGGATTGGGGAAGATAGTTAGCATGATTGTCAATAAATACGGTATTGATATGACCGCAGAAATTTTAGATAATATTAAAAAAGTTGGTTTTGAATATGCAACCAAATCTGGAATTACCTGGAGTATTAACGATTTGGTCATACCAAAAGAAAAAGAAAATATTTTAGTTGATGCTAATAAGGAACAGGCGATGATCCGCGACCAATATGAAGAAGGCCTTTTGACTGCCAGTGAGCGTCGAGCCCGCATTATTGAAGTTTGGATAAAAGCAAAAGCAGCTATTGAAAAAATTGTAAAGAAGAGCGCTTTTGATCCGAATAATCCTATTTATTCAATTATCGACTCCGGCGCTAGAGGTTCGTGGTCGCAGTCTATCCAAATGGTTGGTATGAAAGGTTTAGTGGTAAACCCAAAAAACGAAATTATCGAATTGCCAGTCAAAACATCCTTGAAAGAGGGACATACAGTTTTGGAGTACTTTATTTCTACCCACGGCGCTCGAAAAGGCACAACCGACACCGCCCTGAAGACCGCCTCCGCTGGTTATTTGGCAAGGCGATTAGTAGATGTTTGCCAGGATTTGGTTGTTAGGGAAATTGATTGCCGAACAAAAGAAGGAATTGAAATTTATCGCAAGGATGGAAAAGAATTTGGACAGACCTTTTCTAGTCGCGCATTTTCTCGAACTGCCCTGGAAGACATTAAAATTGGCGGAAAAGTTGCCGTTGAGGCTGGTCAAACAATAGATCATGTTATCGCGGAAAAAATCGATGCTTCTGATTTGGAAATTATTAAGGTTCGTTCGCCGATCACTTGCAAATCTTTATACGGCATTTGTGCCACTTGCTATGGATATGATCTCGGAAAAAATGAATTGGTTAACATTGGTGAGGCGGTCGGAGTTTTAGCCGCTCAATCAATTTCTGAACCTGGTACGCAGTTAACGATGAGAACTTTCCACACTGGAGGTGTTGCCGGCGCTGACATCACTCACGGCCTGCCTCGTGTTGAAGAATTATTTGAAGCGAGAATCCCAAAGGGCAAGGCGTTTCTTACTGAAGAAGAAGGTTTGGTTAGTAGCATAGAAGATCGTGGATTATTAAAACTAATGAAGATTAGCTCTCGGGTAAAAGGCAAGACAAAAATTTTAGAATACCCAATTCACCGTTCGTTAGAAATTTATTTTAAGGTGGGAGATGAAGTGAAAAAAGGAGATCAGCTTTGCGAGGGTCACTTGGATTTGAAAGAGATTTTCAAATTGAGTGGCGCAAGAGCTGCGGAAAGATATGTTGTTAATGAAGTACAAAGGATTTATGTATCAGAAGGCGCTTCGATCAATAATAAACATATCGAAATTATTGCTCGCCAAATGTTCTCTCGGGTAAAAGTTAAAGATCCTGGGGATACGGAGCTTATCCCGGGGGATGTAATTGAGAAATCTAAGTTTTTGGAGGTAAATCGTGCGATCAAAAAGGCTGGTAAACAGCCAGCCAAAGCAGTGCAGTTATTTATGGGCATCACTAAAGTTGCCTTGTCTTCGGAGAGCTTCTTGTCCGCCGCTTCTTTTATGGAAACTGCAAAAGTTTTGATTAATGCCGCTAGCGAAGGAAAAATAGATGTTCTGCGAGGTTTAAAAGAAAACGTCATTATCGGCCGCCTGATTCCAGTTGGTACAGGATTTCATGCGAAGGAAAAGGCGGCAGAAGAAGATGGCGTTGAGGAGAAGCTTGAACAATAAGTTTTTGCCACCCATCCCATATTGTTTGTAAATAACTTTTGTATTTGTTATAAAATAAATTTAGATACAGAAGAACCCATCCTTCCCACAGCAAACATGTGAAGGCGAAAATATAAATTACTGAAGCGAGGAGGAATGACATAGAGAAAAAGCACTTGTATGAATCCCAAATTTCATAAGAAATTTGGTTAAGTTGTGTTTTTCTCGTTATGTCAGACGACGAGCTAAGATAATTTATTTGAGCCTGTAACCGTTTGCGAGGAGAAGGAATGGGGTTCGAATGTGTTTGACTTAAGTCTTTATTTTTGATAAATTAATAGCAATGAAGATTGAGGATTTGGAACAGGAATTTAAGGACTACGAAGTGGCATTTTTAGGCACAGAAGAAAAAATGACCCAAGAGGTGGCTGATATTTTGGTTAAATACAAAGCCCAAGTTTTAGTTTCTGGTCCCGTTAAAGAAATGACTATTGCTTATCCAATCAAAAAACACAAAACAGCACTTTTTAGCTATTTTCAATTCCAAGCTTTGCCGGAAATAATTAAACCCCTTAGTGATGAGTTATCAATGAAATCTAATGTTTTGAGATTTTTAGTCGTTACGCCACCATTTAAAAAAGCTCCTGAAAGAATTAGGCCAAGTTCTACCGAAAAAACCACAAAAGACTCTGAATCCGAACCAAGATTAGAAGAAAAATCTTCCAAAGTCCCAGAAATTTTGAGTAACGAATTATTAGAGCAAAAATTAGAAGAAATACTACAATAATCCAAAACTTATGAATTTAAACAAAGTATTTATCGCAGGTAGACTTACGGCTGATCCCCAGCTTCGTACTACGCCAACTGGTCAACAAGTTGCTAGTTTTTCAGTGGCAACAAATCGTAACTGGACAGCTCCTGACGGCCGAAAACAAGAAGCAGTAGAATTTCACAATGTTGTCGTTTGGGGTCGCCAAGCAGATGTTGTTAGCAGGTTCATGAATAAAGGAAGTTTGATTTTAGTAGAAGGAAGATTGCAAACTCGCAGTTGGGATGATAAACAAGGCCAGCGCAGGAAAACCACAGAAATAGTTGGCGAGAGAATTCAGTTTGGCCCAAGAACTTTTGGAAGTACCGTGGGTGTAGGAAATTTTCCTAAACAAGAAAACCAACCAGTCGAAAATCCAGTTGCCGAAATCCCAACAGTTAATATTGAGGAACCGGGGTTGACCCAGTCTTCGCCAGATGGCTTCGGCGGGCAAGGAGAAATAAAAGCAGAGGACCTACCTTTTTAAAAATATGAGTCAACAATGTTTCTTTTGTTCGCAAAATTTAGAGCAGATTGATTACAAAGAGGCAGAGTTATTGCGCCGCTTTGTATCTGGTCAGTCAAAAATAGTTGATCCACGTTACACTGGCACTTGCGCTAAACATCAAAGAAAATTAGCGCAGGCCGTTAAGCGAGCCAGGTTTTTAGGATTACTTTCGTATACTAGGCAATAATTTTGATTTTAGGACTCCTAACATCTATATGGACATAAAATTACTCAACCTAATCCACGACTTTGCGGGAAAATATAAAGCACTGGATCTTTTCGGTATCTTTCTGGCCCAATATTTACCTTATATTTTAATTATTGCTTTTATCATCCTAGTTCTTTTAGAGAAAAACTGGCGTAATCGTCTCTACCAATTATTTCTTGGCTCTTTATCTATTCTTTTAGCTAGGGGAATTATTGTGGAGATAATAAGACATTTTTATCAAAGCCCTCGTCCTTATGTTACATTAATTTTTAAACCACTTATTGATTTAGAATTTTCTAATTCTTTTCCTTCCGGTCATGCTTCAGTATTTTTTGCCCTAGCGACGGCAATTTTTCTTTCAAGTAAAAAATGGAGTTATTATTTTTTTGCTGGAGCGGTGTTGGTAGGTTTGGGGCGAATTTATGTAGGCGTCCATTGGCCAACCGATATTTTAGGCGGCATTGCCGTTGGTATTTTAAGCGCCTTAATAGTTTGGAAAATATTGCCAAAAAATTAATTGTCGGGCTGCCGAGGATTGAACTCGGTCTAAATCGACCCCATCGACTCGTGCTGCCATTACACTACAGCCCGTGCGGAAACTTTACTCATTGTTCTTAAGCATTTTGTGCAAACTAAAACTCTCTTAATAAGAGTAGGTAATTTAACTTTTTGTAAATTTGGTTGTTTTCGAGTCCAGGCGGTTGGATTATAATGTCCGCGCAAAAGCCGGCGGGTGCCAACCATTATTGATGTTTTATGGCAAATGAAGCATTGTCTCATAGTCTTTCCACATTATACTTATTTAGAATTTTAAGCAAGCCCCGTTATTTCAAGAAAGATTTGTATTACCCGAAGCCATAGTCTACCAAAGCAATAAATTTAAAGAGATAATTTTATTTTTTAGGTATATCAAATTAATACAATCGCTTCGCAATCTTTCTTGTAATACGGGGTAAGTAGGTTAATAATAAAATCAATGGCCGATAATGTTCAGGAGATTAAAGATAAATTAAATATAGTTGATTATATAAAGCAGTTTGTAGCGCTGACTTCTTCGGGAAAGAACTTAAAAGGGCTTTGTCCATTTCATAAAGAGAAGACGCCTTCTTTTATGGTTAATCAAGACCGTCAGATTTGGCATTGTTTTGGTGGTTGCAATGCTGGTGGGGATATTTTTTCTTTCGTAATGAAATACGAAAATGTGGAATTTTATGAGGCATTGAAAATTTTAGCGGAGAAAGCGGGTATAGATTTAAAGCGGACTGGCGGTGGAGATTTCCAAAAGTACAATCGTCTTTACGAAATAAACGAAACGGCAAAAAACTTTTTTCATAAAAATCTAACTAATGATTCAACGGCTTATTTATATTTGAAAGATCGCGGCTTGAACGATCAAACTATTGATGAATTTGAAGTTGGTTTGGCTGTTAATAGTTCGGATTCACTGTTAGGTTTTTTACTAAAGTCCGGGTTTAGTCGTGATGACGTGGAAAAGGCGGGTTTAGTTTTTCGTACCGAAAGAGGAACTTATTGGGATCGTTTTCGTAATCGTTTAATGTTCCCTTTATATAACGCGCAAGGTAAAGTGGTTGGTTTTACGGGTAGGATCTTGCAAGATCCTACCCGCCCTGAGCCTGCCGAAGGGCTGGCTTCAGCTAAGTATGTAAACAGTCCAGAAACGCCTATTTTCCAGAAATCAAAATTCTTGTATGGCTTTCATAAAGCAAAGAATTTTATCAGGGAAAAAAATGAGGCAGTTTTAGTGGAAGGTCAGATGGATTTCTTGATGTCCTGGCAAGATGGTTTGAAAAATGTTGTGGCTACTTCCGGCACAGCCCTTACAGATGACCACCTTACTTTACTTAAACGCGCCTGTGACCAGTTAGTTTTAAGTTTTGATAATGATTCGGCTGGTCAATCTGCGGCTGAGAGAAGTATTGATTTAGCCTCAGCTAAAGATTTCTCAATTAAAGTTTTATCGATTGGCCCTTCGGCAGGTCATTCGACTCTGAGAGTCTCAGACTCGATGAGCTCAGGACAAGCAAAAGATCCGGCGGATTTAGTAAGAACAAATCCCGGCGCCATGTCCAAATTTGCAGAAAGAGCTCAACCGGCCATGAATTATTTTTTTAATAAATATTTAGTTAGAACAGAGAATGTTTATCAAAAAAAGAAAAACCTACGGGTCATTTTGGCTAAATTGAAAAGTATTTCTAGCGCAATTGAAAGATCGTCTTGGTTAAAAGAATTATCAATTAAGACTAACTTAACAGAACAAGTTTTAATGGAAGAAATGGAATCATTAGTTGAAAAAATAGACAATAAAAAAACAGAAATAAAATTATCTAACGAAGAAATGGCCATTACCCCACGAAAAGACCTTATTGCAAAAAGGGTTTTTGGTATTCTTTATCATCATCCGGAGTTTGTAAAATTAGTTGAGCTTCACAAGGATTTCATACCTAATGTGTATAAAGACCTGTTAGGATCCGAATTTCCATCTTGGGCGAGTTTGCAGGCTGATGGTACTAGAGAGGAGTTAGAACAGCTTCTATCGCAGTTAAAATTAGAGTTCTATAAGCATCGTCAAAAAGCTATTAGATTAGTTATAAATAAAGCAGAACAAAAGGGAGATGAGATGGCCCTAACCCAAGCTTTAAAGGAGTTTGACATTATTTCTCGAGAACTACATAATATTAATACTCATGGCCAAGAAGAAGATAAAAAAAATAGCGAAGGCCAAAAAAAAGATCAAGAAGACCCCTCGGCAGGCTCGGGGCAAGACGACTGGTTCTGAGGCCAAACAAGCTAAGTTAGGTCAGCAATTGCAAGATCTTATTAAGCGCGGGCGCAACCGTGGTTTTGTCACCGATACGGAAGTTTTATATTTCTTTCCAAATATCGAAGAGAACGTTCCTTTCTTGGAAAAAATTTATAATGAATTAGAAAAGGCGAGTATTAAGGTAATTGAAACCAGTCAATTAATTGAATTACCAAAAGAGGAGGAGGTTAGTATTCAAGAATTAGAGGAGGCGACTCGCGTGGATGGTAATTTGCCTGATGGCGTGCAGATGTATTTGAAAGAAATTGGCCGTACTCCTTTATTGACTTCTGAAGATGAAAAAGAATTAGCGAAAAAAATTGAGAAAGGAGACGAAGAATCGCGCAATAAATTCATTAAAGCCAACTTGAGACTCGTCGTTTCTATTGCCAAGCGTTATGTAAACCGTAGCCCGAATTTGAGTATTTTAGATTTAATTCAGGAGGGGAACAATGGATTGATGCGCGCGGTGGATAAATTTGACTATCGCAGGGGATTTAAATTTTCTACTTACGCTCACTGGTGGATTCGTCAAGCGATCACCCGCGCATTAGCTGACCAATCTCGAACTATTCGTATTCCGGTACACATGGTAGAAACTATTTCTAAATATACTCAAGCCAAGCGTCGCCTTTTTCAGGAATTAGGTCGTGAACCATTGCCGGAAGAAATTGCCATTGAAATGAATATTTCTTTGGATAAGGTGCATCATATACAAAAAATTTCCCAGGATGTTATTTCGTTGGAGTCGCCGGTAGGCGACGATGAAGAAGATTCTTCAATCGGCGAATTTATTCCCGATGAAAGGAACTTGACCCCTTCACAGGTGGCGGCGCAGGCGTTGTTGAAAGAAAAAATTAAGGCTATTTTAGTAGACTTAACTCCAAGGGAGCAGAGGATTTTAAATATGCGATTTGGGTTGGAAGATGGCATAAGCCATACATTGGAAGAGGTGGGAAAAGAATTCGGCGTTACTCGCGAGCGCATTCGTCAAATTGAGGCGAAGGCTTTGAGCCGTATTAAAGGGCACGAGAAGGCGCATACTTTGGAGGGGTATTAGAATTCTTTTTGGATTTTTGTCAATAGTAAAAATCTTTGCCCAGCACCCCTAAATCTGCTATAATTAAGGTAATGAAAAAAGTCATTATTTATGCCGTTTTTTTGTTATCTTTTGTCGTTTTTCCGGTAACTTTTTCTTTTGCGGCAGGCATTAGTCAGTCAACCGGATTGTTACCAAGTAATCCATTCTACTTTGTTAAGGAATGGACCAGAAGCGTCAAGCGGGCGTGGATTTTTGATACGATCAAAAAAATTGAATACGATTTGAACATTGTTAACGAAAAAGCTGCCGAATTGCAAAAATTATCCCAGATTGCCTCTGACAAGGAGGATTTAATAACCGATGCCCTTACCAACTATCAACTTAATTTAGAGCAATTAATTCCAGAAGTGGAAAAATTAAAGGGGTTAAATATTGCCGACATTAATAAACTACTTGATCGTTTGGTAGAAAGAAGTTTAGTGCATGCCGAATTATTATCAGTTTTGTCCAGTCAGTTTAACCAAAGCACTGATTTAAGTCTCGAGCTAAAAGACACCGAAAAAAGAGTTTTATATATGATGGCGATTATTCCTCAGAAAGTGGAAAAACCGGAAAATTTTCGTATCCGTTTGCAGCAGATTATTAACGACCAGAATCAGGAATTTAAAGAATTAAAGGCGGCGGAAATTTTAGATTATTTAGAGGCGCTCCTGCCCGCCGGCGCAATGAGAAATGAAATAAACAAATTAAAAAAGGATTTATTGTTAAAATTTGGCATGCAGGTTCAAAATGGTTTAGACCAAGAAGTTTTTAATAAATTGGCAATGGATCCAATGATCCAGTTAAAACTTTTAGATGAAATTCGTAAAACCGTCAGTGACCAGGATTTAAAAAATAAACTTAATTTATTAAGGCAGAGGGCTTTAGATCAGGTTGCTTGGAGTGGAAAGATTGGTGAAATAGAGGCGCAAGCGGCTTTAGATCAGGCAGCACAGTCTTTGTCATTGTTACAGTCAAAAAATCGCTCTTCTCAAACACTTGATCAGGCAAAATTTTATCTAACTCAAGCCCAAAATTTTTACTACCAAACTAATTATGTGGATTCTTTTTCCCAGGCAGTTTCTAGTATTGGTGTAGTTGATGAAGCTTTACGTCAAATCGCCAGTAAGGATTTAGCGCTATCGGAGCAGAAGAAAAGATAAAAACAAAAGCCACGGTGGCGCGGCTTCACATATACTTTAAATATTCGCATTCTTTTTTGTCTTTTCTCTAATTTTTTCTGCCGCATCGCATCTTTAGCGAGCAATAATTTATTTCTAATCGGAACGCTTTGCGAAAGGGAAAGAGTGGGTGGCGAATTAAGTTTGAACTTTCTGGACAAAACTGATACTTTATTATCATGTCTTCAGAGGAAATTCGTCAGAAATTTTTAAAGTTTTTTGAAGAGAGGGGCCATGCGATTATACCTTCTTCTTCGCTTTTACCAACCGATCCATCGGTTCTTCTAACCACTGCTGGTGTTCAGCAGTTCAAGCCTTACTACACGGGACAGCTAGATCCAGAAAAAGATTTTGGCGCTCGTCGCGTTGTTTCAGCGCAAAAATGTTTTCGTACCACCGACATAGAAGATGTTGGAGATAAAACCCACTTAACTTTTTTCGAAATGTTGGGAAATTTTTGTTTCAATGATTATTGGAAAAAAGACGCGATAATTTGGGGTTATGAATTTATAACAAAAGAACTGAAAGTTTCTCCAGAAAGAATTCACGTTTCTATATTTGACCCTTCGATAAACTCAGGGCGAGGCAGCCTTGCGCCTCGAGACGAAGAGTCTTATTCTATTTGGCATAAAGAAGTTGGTCTTCCCAAAGAAAAAATAATACTTTCTGGAATTGAAGATAATTTCTGGGGACCGACAGGTAACGGTGGTCCTTGTGGCCCGACGACCGAAATCTATATTGATGGTATAGAAGTTTGGAATATCGTTTTTAATGAATATTATTGCCATGGCACGCGAGAGCAATTATTAAAAGGTGAGGCAAAGTTAGAAAAATTAAAATCAAATGGCATTGATACTGGAATGGGATTGGAAAGATTGGTTGCTGTGTTAAATGGCACAAATGATGTATTTGAAATTGATATGCTTCACCCGCTTTTAGAAAAAGTTAGAGAGATTACTCCTTCGACTGAAGAAAAGAAAAAAAGAATTATCACTGATCATATTCGCTCCTCAATCTTTTTGATCGCCGATGGCGTGCGTCCGCTCAATAAAGAAGCTGGCTATATCTTGCGTCGCTTGCTTCGTAGGATAATGGTTTACCCCCCCACCTCAGACAGTAGAGGTGGGGGGGCGAGTGAAATAAATTTCCCAGACCTAGTAGAAAAATCAGTGGAATGGATTTCGCAAAAATATAGCCAACAATACCCAGAATTAAATGAAATTGGAAAAATTTCTGAAGTCTTACTTGCTGAATACGAAAAGTTTGGAAAAACACTTGCTATTGGAATCAGGGAGTTGGATAAGATCGATAAATTAACAGGTGAAGGCGCTTTTAATTTATATCAAACATTTGGCTTGCCGCCGGAAGTGATTATGGAGCATCGCTCTTTTTCAATGGAAGAATTCAATAAGGCAAAGATCAAACACCACGCAGTTTCTTCTGTTGGTATGGAAAAGAAGTTTGGCGGGCATGGTTTGATTTTAGATACTGGAGAATTAAAAGCGAGCAACGAAGAAGAACTGGAGAAGGTTTTGCGATTGCATACAGCGACTCATCTTTTACAACAGGCGCTAAGAGATGTTTTGGGCAATGAGGTAAAACAAGCTGGATCGGATATTACTGCCGAGCGGACCCGTTTTGATTTTTCTTTTAGCCGAAAAATGACTCCCGAAGAAATTAAAAAGATAGAAAACAAAGTTAATGAAATTATTGAAAAGGATTTACCGGTGGCTTTTGAGCAGTTGCCCAAAGATGAAGCCATGAAAACCGGCGCCTTATTTTTCTTTAAAGAAAAATATCCGGAAAAAGTGAAAGTTTATTACATCGGTCATCGCATGAGCAATGCCTATAGCAAAGAATTTTGCGGCGGCCCGCATGTGGATCATACCCTTCAAATTGGGAAA
>CAYIZY010000007.1:0-18108 GCA_964368235.1 uncultured Candidatus Saccharibacteria bacterium | reverse complement strand
ACAATAAAAGAAATTATCAATTAGCTATTCCACAATATGTGCGTGGATAGGACAGTGTTTCTAGCCCTAAAATAGGCCTTAATTAACAGTTTCTTTAGCAAAACCGCGGGTATAAAAAATACAAAAATCCACATCCAAAAAGGCATATAGTTTTTTGCTTCGGCTTTATTGCCTACCATCAAATACGCCAAACCCACCTTGAGGCGGTATTTTTTTAGGTAAAAATCCATACGGTATTTTTGGCGGTCTTCGGGGGGCATTTTATCGTTTAATCTTTGCACCACTTCCAAGCCAGTTAGTTTTACGGCCGGCTGGCTTTCTATGCCCTGTAGATTTCCTTTTTTAAGCATACGAAGTTTGGCTAAAATTTTTAGCAAGAAACAAATTTTTGCTCCCCCATAAGCGAGACGGAACCAAAAATCCAAATCTTCCGAACGCTTCAAATTTTCATCAAAATAACCAAAGCGGTCGAAAACAGATTTTCTAATTACTACAGTAAGCGGGGCTATAAAAGATTTCTCTAATAAGCCCGGAAGAACATCATCCCCTGAATAATATTTATAATTTAACTTCAATAACTTTTCCGATTCTTCGTCCCAAAAATGATAAAGGTCGCAATAACAAACATCACAATCAGGATTTTCTTCCAGGAATTTTATCTGCTCTTCAATTTTATTCGGCAAAAAAATATCGTCAGCATCAAGAAGGGCAATACAATCTCCCTTGGCTATTTTTATGCCAACATTGCGCGCCGCCGATAATCCTTTATTTGATTGATAAAAATATTTTATTTTTGGAAGGTAACCTTCCAAAACTTTTTTTGTGTCATCAATTGAGCCGTCGTCAATAATAATTATTTCAATATCTTTATAAGTTTGGGCCAGCGCAGAATCAACCGCCTCTTTAATAAATTTAGAAGCATTATAAGTTGGGATTATGATAGAAACCAAATGTATTTTATTGTTCGCGTTATTGTTTTCCATTTTGAAGAAAAAGAATTAGCCCAAGAGGATTGCCCATGAAGTCTCTTTTCAAATCTAACATTGATGGTTTTGATATCAAAATTATATTGTTTAGCTTGATAAAGTAAATATAAATCAAGGGAAAAATCTCCCGGCGCATTTTTTAAATATTCTAAAAACTTTCTTGGAAAAAGCTTTGGCTGAGCATTGATTTCAAAAAAAACTTTTCTTAAAACAATACTTGCCACACAAGCCATGCCAAAACTAAATGCCCAATCTTTAAAACTCCTTTTAACCCGATTACCTTTCATAATAAAATTATGGTTGTCATTGGCCAAAAATTTATCAAAGGATTTAAACACATCAACCAAGTCAGTCTGTAAGTCAGAATGAGTCCAGGCCAACACCTCTCCACTCGCCTGCCAAACGCCGGTTATTATCGCGTGTCCATATCCAACATGATCTTCGGGCCTTATATTAATGTATTTAACAAAAGGATATTTCCCAGAAAGTAATAATTTAGAAAAAATTTCGTCGGTATCATCTCTAGAAGCATCGTTAACGCAAATCAATTCAAAATCATATTGACCAATAAAACTTAGGGCCTTATTTAATATCGGCTCAATAGAATTTCGTTCATTATGAAATGGCACTATAATTGAAAGTTTCATATAACCCTAAATTTTGTTTTATACAAACTATTCGACCCTCCAAATCCACAACTTTCTTCTTCGTGATAACCAATAAAACAGACATCGCTTTTCTCTTTAATATCTGACAAAAAATCAATATTTGGCAATTGGTAATTTTGGTCGGCCTTTTCTTTGGCAAAAGATTGTAATGTAATCTCTAACGGCTGGGATTGGCTTATATATAAATAGGTTTCGCTGATTTTTGGTGAAAAAGAAACAGATTTCATTATTTCTAAGGGAACCAATGATTTCCAATTTTTATAACCCAAACTAGCCGAGCAGTCAAAAATAAAAACTTTTTTAACATCCGAATCTATTTCGCCCAAAACTAAATTATCTTTTGTGTCGCTTAATCTGACAAATAAAGAAGTGAAGCCAAAACAAATTATCGCCATCCATAACAATATAAATGCGCCTCTGGGGAGTTTAAAGTTAGAAATAAAATCTTCTAAACCAATTGCCAATAATATAAAAATTAATGGCGCGAAGATTAATAAGTGACGAGACGGGAAAAAAGCCAGGAAATGAGTAATTACGAGTAAAAGATAAATGGCAAATATCGAAATTGAAAACTTTTTTAAAATACTTTTTTGCCCCCATAATCTCCAGACCACAATTCCCAGTAGCAAAGAAAACAATATAAATTGAATCGCGTTGAGAATTTTACTGTGATTATAAAAACCAAAAAAGTTGAGCACTATATTATATATGTGAGAAGGAATTAGATAAATATCAAAAACCCCACGATAGCTTTGTCCGGGTGGATAAAAAAATATAACAATGAAAATAACAATAAGGACAAGAGGCCAGATATCTAAAAAGTTCTTCTTAAGTCCCTTAAACTTGGGAATGTTATAAGATACAAAGAGAGCGAACCAGAAAATTCCTATCAGATAATTAAAAAATAAAAGCGCGGCTGTAACCCAAGACATTTTTTTAAGTAGCGTCTCGTCATCGTGGTATTTAGCTAAAAAGAAAAGCCAAATAGCCACGGAAGAAATATTAAAAATAGTACTGCCTAAATGGTAGCCGTAAGAATATAAACTAATAGAAAAAAGCATTAGCGTAGAAACCAATGCCGCCACTAAGTTACTGACTCCCAATTTTCTACTGGCTAAAAATATTAAGACGACGCTCAAAATAAATAAAAACAGGGTTAAGAATGTGCCACGCGACATGAAATCTTCATAGGAAGTTTCTGGAGAATTTATCAATCCAAATAAAAAGCCGGCTCCGGGAGAATAAGTTGAAGCAGTGGGCAGGGCAAAAAATGATTGGATTGGGTAGGACAGTGAAATTTGAGAAAGCGCCGAAATATAAGCAAGACGAAAAGCGGTAATCGGATTGAGGCGCGTTAGAGCGCGCATTACCCGCCCGTTAAACTCTTCCTCATTTTGAACATGATATTTTTCTTTGTAAGAATTAATTAATTTTTGCGCAGGTTTCCATGTTAAAATTTCTTCAGCTTTTTCTTCCGATATAAAAGATCCTTGCCCCAAAGAAGCGCTAAAAGAAATGCTGGAGGCAGGAAAGTTTTTTAACTGCTCATAAATCCCGTTTGAATCGCATTCCTGAAAATGATTGTTGCGATGCGAAAGATAAATTACAAAAACACAGGTTAATAAAGCAATAAACAAAATTGATACCCATTCTTTTTTGACAAAAGACATTGTAATAAGTAATATATCCAAAGTTGTTTGATAGTTCAAGACAAAGGAGGTTTTATGATTTTCACAAGAGAGGGTTTGATTTTGTTAATGAGAAGTATAGGTAATGAGTTACTAGAGATGAGAAAAGAGAATCTTGATATTCACTCTAAAAAACACAAAGCCGATATTCAAACAAAAGGTGATCGGTATTCTGAATCAGAATTGGTAAAGTTTTTCCAGAAATCAACACCCGATATTGGAATCTGGGGCGAAGAAGGCGCAAATCAAAACGGATCATCAGACAAGAAATGGTATATCGATCCAATCGACGGAACTATCCCTTATTCAGCACAAAGAGATAACTTTTCTATTTCAGTAGGATTGGTGGAGAACGGTAAATCAATTGATGGATATATTTACTTTCCGGCCAAAAATATTTTTTTAAATTTCTCTAAGTCTAGAAAAGATGATTCAATAAAAATAAATACCAACGAAGTAGAATTAAGCAATGCGGTGATTGGTTTTGATTTCTCAGCAAAAGCGGATAGAGAAAACGAACTTCAGAAGTTTTTCCTCCCACTCTGCGCAAAAGTAAGATATGTTTTTATGGAGGCGTCATTTACCGGTGCAACTCTCAATTTTTTACAAGGTAAATTACAGGCTTATGTACATCCCTCCGCAACACCTTTTGATTTGGCAGCAGCAATGGTAGCAGTAGAAGAAGCTGGTGGAGTAATTCGCAGATTAGGTGGAGGAGAGATTGATTTAAATAAAGACTATAATCCAGTAATTATGGCTGTTAACAAAAAGTTGGCCGATGACATTGAAAATTGTTTAAGTTTATAACGCGCCGAAAGGCGTGTTTTTATTTTCTTCGTAGTCGGCGGGCGTACCCCAGCCGATATACTTTACTGGAAAAGATTTTACTTTGTAGCCTATTTCAATTGCCAAACCAAGCATTGAGTCAATATAAAATTCATTTTTTACTTTTATATTTCGGCGCATTAATTCTTCAGCAATTTTTATAAATTCTTTGCCGCTAGCAAAGGTAAATGAGCCGGTAATCGCGTAGTCATTAAATGGATTATCACCAATTGGAATTTTCACTGAAACGCCTTGCACACGATCTCCATCTAACCGGAGCCAGCCCCAGGCCTGGGGATTTTTGGCTAAATTCTCTTGGCCAGTAAAACTCCAAGCAACAATATCCGCCTCCCCTAAAACTTTTTTGTAATCATTTAAATTATAAATCATGCCAAAATCGCAAGCGCCAATAAAAACCGGCTCGTCGTTGTCGTAAAATTCTTTTGCCACCAAACAAGAATTAAGTTGACCTAGTGGATTTGGATCAACAAGAATAGTAACATCCCTTGCCACCGACTTTAAAGTTTCAATAACTTCTTTCTCTGCCAGATGATCTTGGCGAATGACAAACACCCATTTGTCCGCCGGCGGCATGCAACGCGCGGCCTGAATAATCATCGGCTTTCCTGAAACTGGCAATAAAGGTTTTGAAATTTTGTAGCCGGCATCGGCAAATCTCTGCCCTTTACCGGCCATTAGTATTATATTAGTCACAATTTTTAATTTTAAATTTAAAATTTTAAATTAATTTGAAATTTATACTTTAAAATTTACTTTTAAAGAAACTTTCCCAGTAACTATGCGACCATAAATATTCTTGTAAATCCTCCGGCGTCCCCCATTGGCAAAAATGTTTTACTGGATAAATAGAGGACGTAAGGCCATCGTTAATCATAAAATTATAAAGAAAGCTAATATAATACTCTCCCTGAATAGGCGCGGCTGATTTAAAAGTTTTTTGGCAATATTTTTTTAAAATTTCTCCAGTTCGAAAATAAAACATTCCCGCTTGATGCCAACTTTCCATCTTATTTTCCGTAAATGAAAACTTTTCCCTCACTTCTAATGCGTTTCCACTGTCATCAACCCGAACTCCGGCATAAACATTTGGCTTTAGCAAATGAGGTAAGAATCCAGTATAGCAAACAGCCGAGCTATCAACTTTCGTTTCTTTCATTCTTTTTTTAAATTCAGCGTAATTCCATTTTAAATTAAAATCACAATACATTACAATTGTCGGCTCACTATCTTTTATTTCTTTTTTTGCTTTCAATATCGCGTATACCGGCCCCAATTTCTTTGGGTCAATGCCAATAATTTTTCCTGAAGGTTTTAATTTAGAAAGAATGGCGCGAAGATTAGTATTTTTTAGATGGTCCTTATTGCAAACAAATAAAAAGTCTTTTTCACTAGGAAAAAGATTTATCACGTGTTCAATAATCGGTTTTCCATGAACCTCGATAAGTGGTTTTGGAGTTTTATAACCAGCGGCCTTAAAACGCTCCCCGGTGCCCGCCATTGGTATAATAATCTGCACAAATTTAAGTGTGCCTAATCTACTTCCATAAATCAACGAATTCCTTTCCTACCATCACTGCGTCTAGTCGAAAGCCAAGATCGGCCATGTGTCGGCGATAAGCAGGAATTTCTATTCGAGCCCTATCTGGTCGCCAGCGATCTGGCGAAACAAGACAAGTTTTAAATTCCATCAGTTGCAGAGATACATGAGAGTTTAAAGGCAACATGTTATTAGTATCAATCCATACCCAGTCCACAAATCCTTTTTGTGCTATCGTCATTTCGACAGGCTCCGCTTCGCTATAGCGAACAGCGATTTTAGAAGTGCGGAGTTTATCGGCGCGAGTGCCACGCGTTGTAGCGTAGAGAAAGGGAAATTCCACATCTAGTAAAAAATACTTCTCCGGAGAAATATTGTATTTAGCCGCCAATTCCATGCAAGATTTTTCAATCCCCGCTTCTTTAATATTGAAAATTACAAAAGCGTGATTAAAACTTTTCAGATAATCCTCTAAATCTTCGCCAATTCCAGGATCGTGATTCAAATACATCCGACCAGTGCGATTATCATGCCGTACATCAATTTCCACACCATGTTCTTTCGGTACTTTAGCTAATCCAGCAGCATTATTTACTCTGTGTTCGATTATAAGCATATTATTTTCTGTAACTCAGGAAAATTTTTGACGGTTATCATTTTTTTATCAAATATTGGTTTATTAATGCCGTTTAGAAAATAAATACCTTCAATTCCCAATTTTCGGGCGCCGAGAATATCCATCTCATAACTATCACCGACCATAACTACTTGTTCCGGTTTTAATCTCAATTTTTCTAAGGCCAAATTAAACATGATTGGGTTTGGTTTTTCCGAGCCCGCCTCTTCGGAGGTAACAAGAAAATCGATATCTTTAGCCAAATCAAGTTTAATAATTTTTTTCATTTGGATGGAGGCAATAAAGTTAGTAACAACAGCTATTTTAAAATCAAACTTTTTAGCGGCCCGAAAAAAAGCTTTCACCCCCAAATTAACTTTCATTTCCAAAAAGTACTTTTTCCAAAAATAATCTTCAGCCTCTAAAGATAATTCACAATCAGATCGGCCCAATAAAATTTCTATACACTTTTGCAAGTAAAGCAAACGTGAACGCATAGACCCTCCACCAAGTAAGCTAGCTCGCACTTGATCGCGAGCAGCATAAAATGCTTTCGAAACCACTTTTTCTGATTTACTTAATTTTTTACTCAAAAAATCAATAACCCCCCGATCTGCCGTTTTAATACAAGGCCCAACCGAATAAATCGTATCATCTAGATCAAATAATATTCCTTTAATATTTTTAAACTTATTTACTTTCATTCGATATTTTTCTTTGTCCATATTTTGTATAAATTGAATATCTTTAGTAGAAATGAAATTTGGTTTTTCGCCTAATTTTTTAATCAATTTTAGAATATAACAAGAAGCAGAATTAATTTCTAATACTTTAGAGAAAATTATAGAATCTGGAAAAAGATGATCAATAATCTTATAGATTTTATTTTCTATTGAAAAGAGTGGTAAATCAATTTTTCTAGTAACAAAATGAGTCAACTCGACAGCGCTTTCTAGATTATCATCGTGAGTAATAAGGCCATGATTTTGTAGGAATATTATTTTAGGTAAACTACCTTTTTTTGCTAATTGGGCAATTGCATGAGCTAATGCTAATCCAGGATTTTTATAAGGAATCCATAAAATATTTTTTTTACCGAATATTTCCCTAAGTTTCTGCTCACCATTTTTCATACAATTAAAGACGTTGGCATAAACACTGTGAGTATGAAAAACATATTTGCTTAAAATCGTATGCATTCCGGCCTCTATTGAGGCATTACCTAAAAAGGCGCTAAAATTGTTTTCGTCTTTGAGCGTAACTTTAAAATTTTTCGGAAGGCTAAAAATATAATCTTTTATTTTTTTGTAATCTAAATCAACGTAGCCAATGCCCTTTTTCATGTCTTTCATTAAAAAACCGGAGGCCTTAACAAGCATTTTACGTCCAACCTTTATTGAGCTATTGCCGCCCGCCCTTTGAATTAGCGCCTGATCCAATCCAATTTTTTTTGAGGCTTTAAGAAATTCTTTCATAAAATGATTTTAAAAGATTTATTATAAACAATTGATTTATGCCATTGTAATTTTCTTCAAATTGGGGATTGTTTTCTATAAGATCAGTCAGGTTGGGAGCCAAAGAAAAGGCTATTTGCTCAACCTCCTTTTTTGAAATAACTCCCGAACAGTTGACCGTCTGGAAATTTAAATCAAGATAATCGTGTTCTACTTTCAAAGAAGGGATTGAAGATAAATGAGAGATAAAATTATCCATAAAAATAGAGTTTTTTATTTTGTATTCAATGGAACTATAATTATAACGAATTATAATATCAGCAAAATCTTTTTGCGGATGGATAAATCTCTCCGCATCGGGCCTTCGACGCTCTATTTCTTTTTCAATTTCTGATTTAGAATAGTTTCTTTCATTTTGATCACGCTTCAACTTCCAATCAACGCGCAATGATTCTTCAGTTTCAAGAAAAATTTTAAAATGAAAAAGATTTCTCATATTTTCTAAAATAAAAGGCATTAGCCCTTGAAAAACAATAAAACGTTTTGCTTCCCTTAAAAGCGGGGTGGTAAATTTTCCGGTGGCATGATCGTATGATTTCCTCTCAATAATTTCGCCATTAAGTAAATGCGATGATTGTTGTAAATCCAAATGAATATTGTTGCTTTTAGGATTTAAGTGTGTAAATATTTTCCAATTTTCATGCCCTCTCTCCCACCTGTGAACATCATCTCCATCAACACGCAAAAAGTTAATAGAACCAACAATTTTTTCAAATGAATTTGCCAAAGTCGATTTCCCGACTCCCGAATCACCGGCAATGCCAACAAAAAGAGGTTTTTCTATTAATTGATAAAGACGATTCGAGGAAATTCCTACTTTATACAACCACCAAACACTCACTATCAAAGAAGCTTCTAAAATAGTAAAAATAATATTTTGTGATATTAAATTAAACGGCGGTATTAAAAAATACAAAAGATAAGAAATATTTATAACCCAAAAACTTAGCCAAGGCGGTCCACCAGTTGGCGAATTTTTAAATTTAATAAAAAAGAAAATGAGAAACGGCAGAGACCAATAAAACCAGCCCTGCATTGGTGGAACAAGCGCAACCAATACTGCATAGACCAGCCCGAGCACTAATAACAAAGAATCTTTATTGAGTCTCTGATAAGAGGTAAATTTGTAAAAAAGAAAAACAATCGCAGCTGGCGCCAAAAAGAATTGGAGATTATTAAAACCAAAAGGGATAAAAAGATTGAAAAGACGCTGCTGCTCGGGATTATTAAAAACTAAATTAATAAAACCACTTGAGAAAAAATATGGATTAAAAATAAAAAATATAATAATTGAAACCGCAGTTAACGAAAAAATCTTCCTGACTGAAGTATTGTGACGAATTAAATAAACAACATAAAATGGCAGAGCTAATAATAGATGGGTTTTGGTGGCAATACCTAATCCGAAAAATATAAAAGAAAAAGTCCCCAATCCATTAAATAGAAATACTATTGATAAAAATAAAAGCGCCGTCGGAATAACATCAAGTTGACCATGAAAATAATTTATATAAAAAAGAATTGGAGAAGCGAAATAAAGCCAAAAAACCTTTTTTTGTTTAAAAGGAAGTAAATGACAAAGTACAACATATAGGAGGACATCGAAAAATAATATTGGCAGGTGAAATAGAAAAATCTGAAATGGCAAAAAAGATTTAAACAGAATAAACGGAAAACTGGTAATAAAAAGCATTCCTCCGGGATATGGAAAAATATTTTGCCCAAGATTAAAAAAATAATTATAGGGATTGTGAAAATCAGTGACAAAGTAGTCTATAAAGGGCAGAAAACCTTCAGTTACAAATTTAGACGCGAAGAAAAAACTACTCAAGACTTTAATTGATAATACGCACCAAAAAAATCCGTCAAAATAATTTGAATTTTTTTTAAACCAATCAATTATCCGTTTGTTAAAAATAAGAAATTTTAATCCAATGAAATTAATTATCGTGGAAACTGCTATTGCAAGAAAATTTCCCAATAACGGATCAACTCCAAAATTATCAACGGCTAATCTCAAAGCCGCTACGCTTAAAGCAAGAGAAAAAAGATAAACAAAAGAATAAAATATAAATTCTATCTTTTTATTATCAGTTACAGAAGAAAAGGACCAAGAACGGTTCAATAGATAACCCAAAATCAATCCAGAAAAATAGCCGATAACACTAGCTAAAATATAGTAAACATTAAAAAAATAAAGTGACGCGAATATAGTGTAATTTAAAACAGTGCTAAGTCCACCAACAATAATAAATTTAAATAGTTGATTATTTAACATACTTAAGACCAATTAAATTAAAAATATCTTCCAGCCTTTTTTGGTAGGTATGGTCTTTAAGCGTCCTTTGGTATCCAGCTTCGGCAATTTTTTCTCTTTCTTCTTTTTTCGGTAAAAAATATTTTATTTTTCGAATTAAATCTTCGGTTGATCGATAGAAAACCATCTCTTCATCTTCTTTATAAAATTTATCCAAATCATCAGCAAAACCGGAAATAACAAAGGTCTTGCAAGACGCTAATTCAAACGGCCGAGCTTTAATCTGAGGCACTTCTAAGTTCATCCAAGAATGAAAATTATTTATCCAATCAAAGTCTGGAATAATCAATCCCACTGAACGCTTTAAAAATAACCTAGCAAAAGACTTGAAGCGAAAACGTTTGGGCTGGCTATTTATGTTTAAATTTATTTTACTTCGCGAAAATATTTTAATCATGTCCTCCTGCGAGGCTCTACCTTCCGGCCATTTCCAACCTCGAACAAAAACATTTATTCCGGCTTTTCTCAATTCATTAATAACTTTGCCACGGTTACTATTGTACTGGCCGATAAAACTGACATCAATATCACGCCCAGTAGAAACTGGCTTATAATCATGAGAATTGCAGCCCCATTGGGAGCGAATAATATTTGTATAACCAATTTTTTTGTAAAATTCAGGGATCCAGGAGTAGGTTGTGATAATCCAAGTAAAATATGGCGGCCAATAACGAGAATAATTATAAAATCTCCAACTATCATCAGAAAACCAAGCAATACTCATTGTTAATCTCTTAATCTCCCCAAGAGTTTGTTTATCCAATTCATCAGTAAACATAAAAGAAAAAAAGAGGTCTGGTTTTTCATTCTTAACAAGCTCTAGTAAATCTTTATTAAATCTTTTTTTGCCTTTTTCCAAAATCATATCCAACGGATATTCTAAAACTTCTATTCCAGGCATTGTTTTTAGGGTTAAATAAAAATTATTGTATTCAAAGCCGAAACCACGACGCTGGCTATAATTTTCTTTCTGGATTCCTGTGTAAAGTATTTTTAATTTATAGGGTGGGCGAGCATCAGCGAAAGTGTTTTTAAAAACTTCTTTCGTAATACTGTTTGTATTTATGTAATTGATTAATTCTTCCAGTGATTTTACAACATCAACTATAGAAATTGAAGCTATGCATTTAGTTGGTTCCCCATTTTTAGCGTTGTGAGTACATCGCCAATTATCACCAAAGCAATCCATTTCTTTATAAATCCACTTATTTATATCTGAATAGCCGTAAAGCGAAATCATGCCAAACTGGCCTCCACCTAAAATAGTTAGAGAGGGGTTTTTTAAGGCAACGGCAATATGAACTGGCCCAGTGTCATTAGAAAGCAATAGAGCAGAATCCCTGATAACAGAAGCCACTTCGGCGATATCAATCTTTCCCACTAAATCCAAGCATTTTCCCGAATAAAGAGCCTTAAATTTTTTTGATAAATGCTTTTCGCCAACAGAACCAACCAACACCACCAACCAGCCTTTTTCTTTAAAGATTTGAGACACTTCCACAAAACGCTCTACGGGCCAATTTTTGTAAGCGACACTTGATCCCAAAACAACCACTGCGTATTTTTGATTGATTAGGGTGGCTTTAGGTTGCGCAAAAATTTCTGTTGAATAATCAATTTCTTTTCTTCCAGAGATGGCCTCATAAATAGCCCTGTAGTGGTCAATTACATTAACCAATGGCAAATGCAGATATCGATTGCGATCAATGCTGGGAATTATTTTAGTAAAAAGAGGGTGAATTCTCTTCTCGGCAAAAACCAAGCTTTTCTTCATATTTAAATCAAAAGGTTTTTCAAATAAAAGGCCGGCTCCTTCATATCCGACAACTTCTTCTGCGCCAATGCCGATAGAAATAATTTTCCCAATAATTTCTGCTGGACTAAAATCTTGGCTGATAACTTTTTTAAATCCTACGTTTCGTAAAAAATTTAAATATTTGAGACTGTAAAATGGATTGAAACTAAATTTTCTATAATTAACAAAAATTATTTCGTCAACAAAAGGCTTCAACAAACTTCCAATACCAATATTTTCTTTCAATAGCAAATAAATCTTTTTGCCAGAAAAGGCTTTTTTGTAGTGTTTTAATACCGAGGTGAAAACAATAACATCTCCAATTGCCTCCAAATTAATAATCAGAATTCTATTTTCCCAATCTTTTTTATTTACATTTATTTTAAAGATTGATAAAAAAGCCGACCGAGATAAATGAATTAAATAAATTTTTATAAAAAACTTTAAATAGCTATATATTTTCTTTCTCATTGAGAATATTCTTTTTTAAATAATCATTAGAAATAGTTGCCGTTCCTTCTAATCCAACAACCAGTCCAGCCGCATAATTGGCGAGTTTCGCCGCTTCCAATAATGAAGATTTGCAAGCCAACATTAAAGCAGATACGGAAATTACAGTGTCACTTGCCCCAGTAACATCCATAACTTTAGCCGCTCGCGCCGGAACATGATGAACACCATTATCATCCCAAATTGTCATTCCTTGATCACCTCTAGTTAAAATAATCGACGAAGAAAAATTTTTAGCCAATGCCACTACTACCTTTTCGGCAGACTTGTTGTCTGTCGCAGTTAAATTAGTAATTTCTTTGGCCTCTTTCAAATTATGCGTTAAGGCGAGAATATTTTTAAATAAATAAGAATTAGCCGGCTTGAAATTAGCGATTATTTTATTTTTACCAAAACGTTTTTCCAATGCCTGAACGATATTTTTCGTAAGGAAACCTTTATTATAATCAGAAATTACCACAAGGTCGTGGTTGGGAAGATTTTTAATTTCAGAGATTACTTTTTTCTCGACGGCAGGAGAAAGAGATATTTTATTCTCACGGTCAATACGCAACAAATGATGATGTCGGGCAAGAGCTCTTGTTTTAGTAGTTGTCATTCTCCCTGGATCAGTTACCAGGTGAAAATTAATTTTACTGGAGCGACAAGCTTTTTTAATCATTTCTCTCTCGCTGTCTTTGCCAGTCACACCTAACAAAGAAACTTTTCCGCCAAGCGATTTTATATTATTTGCCACATTGGCTGCGCCACCTAAAGCCATCTGTCTGGAGGTTTCCAAAACAACCAAAACCGGCGCTTCTGGTGAAATTCTTTCTACCTCACCTCTTATATATAAGTCCAACATTACATCCCCCGCCACTAAAATAGATTTCTTCGGGAATTGATCAATATAATTAATCATGGTAAAACATATACCATAATCATGGGAAAAGTTAAATCGCTTTCGGAAGTTCTAAAGATAATCAACAAAGCCAAAAAAGAAGGTAAAAAAATCGTTACCACCAATGGTTGCTTTGATTTGTTCCATATTGGCCATTTGAGAAGCTTGGAAAAAGCAAAAACTTATGGTGATTTGCTTATTGTCGGAGTAAATTCCGATAAATCAGTAAAATTAAATAAAGGGCCGGAACGGCCCATAATCCCAGCTAAGGAACGGGTGGAAATAATCGCCGCTCTCGCCGCTGTAGATTATGTCTTTTTGTTTAACGAAAAAACTGCCAGTTCTTGGATTGAAAAAATCAAACCGCATTTTCATATTAAAGGAGCCGATAGAAAAATTGAGGAAATAGTGGAGCGCAAGACAATCGAAAAAAATGGAGGAAAAATTATTCTAACGCCATATATAAAATCTACTACTGATATTATAAAAAAAATCCCTTAGACACAGTGTCCAAGGGATTAAGATCTAAAGAGTCTAAACAATAAGACTCGAAGGACTTGCCCTGAGAGGGCCGAAGGGTCACAGTTGCGGCACAACAAGACGATCGCGACCCCCGGCACGCCATGGATCGACACCCTCGAAGCGACTGACGCTCGCCCCGAGCAGGCCGCCAACGTGACCAACACGGGCAATGAAGAATTCGTTGTTGGCCCGGAACAAGAAGAAGGTTGCCCAACCTTCGGGATGCAACCAGTTCGGGAACTTTTCCACGAACTAGATGATCTGATCCTGGGTAAGGACCAAATTGTTTATGTCGCCGAGCGAAGTGAACATCTGGGCGAAGTTAGCATCTCGTTCCATCTCGTACACCGTTACCGGTGTTTCCGGAGTCGATTCTCCTGGCTCATTCGTCCGATAACTTTCGAAGTCGGAGTCGAGATAGCCGGCGAACAGGCTCTTCGACTGCGCGATCGTGCGCTTTCCGTCGCACGGAGACAATATCAACTTCTCACTACCTGAAATCTTCTTCAAGATTGAACTCATTTCTTTTCTCCTTTTCTTTGGTTTTCGAGGTTCTCAATTATTCTTGGTATTATACCATACATTTTACTCAAGTATCAAGTAACCTGATTTATAGTAATCAGTAATACCCTTCTTAATATCATAATCGGGCACAAAGCCGATTTTTTCTTTAGCTAAACTCATATCACATTGGGTAAAGGTCTGAAAACGATCTTTATAAGGATTATCTCTGTATTTTATTTTTCTTTTTGTGCCTAAGACGGAATTTAGCACTGCTACAATTTCATTGTAGCTGGTGGATTTTCCAGTGCCACAATTAACAATGCAACTCTCTTTGGCTTTCATTGCCAATATATTTGCCCTCACTACATCTTTGACATAAACATGATCACGACGAGATTCTCCATCCCTAAAAATAATATCCGGATCTTTTACTTTCATTTGTTGAGCGAGTTGGTAAATAATACTGGCGCGCGGACCTTTATGGTTTTCCCTTGGGCCATAAATATTGCAATACCTCAAGCCAACAATAATTATTTTCAGATTCTCTTTGGCAAATTTTATAGCAAATTGATCAAGCTTTTTCTTAGATTCCCCGTAAGGATTCATTGGCATCATCGGTCCATCTTCTTTGTAGGGCGCCGGCGCATCGCCGTAAGCGGCAGTTGATGAAGCGTAAATAATCCTCTTGCAGCCATTTTTAACTGCCTCTTTGAATAGTTTTTTAGAAGATTCAACATTAGCCAAAAACATCTCTCTTTTATCTAAGTTGGTTGTGTCGTTGATTGCCGCCTGATGAAAAAGAACATCAATTTTACTAATTGATTTCCAATCCAAACCCAAAAAACTCGGCTGAAGATATTTGCCCTTGAAATTAGGGATGCGCTGCTCGGCATCACTGCCAGTAATCAAAATTTCGTGACCTTGCTTCATTAATTCTATTACTAAATTAGAACCAACAAACCCAGTTCCTCCCGTAATTAAAATCCTCATTCCAAAAGAATATCCTAAAATTGTTTTATTTTCAATATATATTTAAATACTATCTTAATTAGACGATCGTTAATTAAAGATAGTAAAACTACTCCAACAAGAGGTAAAATATGCTTTCTTGTATATTAAATGTATTAGAAAATCCCCAAACTTAACTTCTATTCAAAAGATAAAATTAACGCTTTCTTTGCTGCTTCCAACTCTGCCTCTTGTTTAGAAAGCCCCTCGCCGTCGGTAATAAATTTATCGCCAAAATAAACACCGACTCGGAAAACTTTTTCGTGCTCCGGTCCTTTTTCATCGAGCATTTTATAGATTGGGGTTATTTTTAATCTGGCTTGGACTTTTTCCTGCAATAAGCTTTTCGCATCTTTGTCTAAGCCGTGGCGAATTATTTGATCTAAATTTGGCAAAATAAATTTAATAACGAAAGTTTTAGCGCTGGCATAATGGCCGTCCAAATAAATTGAGCCAATCAAGGCCTCTATCGCGTTGGCCAAAATAACTTCGCGGGCGCGGCCAGTATCTTTGGCTTCACCGCGAGAAAGCAAAATAAATTGTTCTAAATGAATATTGTCGCGAGCAATGGATGAAAGCATTTGATAATTAACCAAAGAAGCCCTCAAAGACGTTAATTTCCCCTCAGCCTCTTCGGGGTATCTATTAAATAATTCTTCGGTAACGATTAATTCCAAAACTGCGTCTCCCAAAAATTCCATTCGCTCATTATTGGAAATGCCCCAAGAGGAATTTTCGTTAATATAAGAACGATGGGTTAGGGCCTGTTTCAATAATCGCTTGTCTTGAAAATTATATTCAATGTTTTTTTCTAGTTTTGATATATCCATAGACATTAGAGCTTAGGATTTAGGAATTTCCGGTTTTCTCTTCTTTTTTCTCCGGTGCCACCCTCGTACTCTCCACTTGCTTATAAACCGTTCCTAAAACTCCGTTTATAAATTTTCCGGAATTGGGGCCGCCATAATTTTTAGCAATTTCAATCGCTTCGTTGATAGCTACTTTTGGAGGAACTTCATTTAAATCGGCGTAAAGCAATTCGTAGAGTCCTATACGCAAGGCATTGCGATCAATTACCGCAATTTGAGCCAGTGGCCATTCGGGAGCAGCTTTGATAATAATCTCGTCAATTTCTGCCATGTGTTCAATAATCCCCTTAACCAATTTCCAGACAAATTCCGGCTCATTAAAACCGGGGGCAAAATCGGCCATATTGCGTTCAATAATTTTAATTAAGTCGCTTTTCTGGCCAAAAAAATCCCATTCATATAAAGACTGAAGAATAATTGATCTACCAAGTTGTCGAGTTGCCATAACTTAAAATTAAACTTTTGTATAAGTTTTACAATGTGGGCATGCTCTGTGCGACAAAACTGGCGATTTGCAATTCGGGCAAACATTTAGCTTTATTTTTTTCAAAGCCAAATGAGAGCGCCTGCGACCCACTTTACCTTTTGAATGATGTTTAACTGGTACTCCTCCCATAAGTTTGTACTTTAGGATTTTAACATGATACGATTATTTTAGCAAACCCAATAACTGGGAAACTTTTACAACAAAGAGGGAGGTGACCGTGAAAAAAATATTTTTTGCGTGTGCTTTACTTGCGGTAATTACTTTTTGGGTATTTATAAGTACTTTAGAAAAAACAGGCGTTCGAAAGGCTAAAACTTCGCACGAAATATATCTAATGGCAGAAAAGGCCGGGATTGTTATCAAAACCAAAGGCGTAAATGATAGGGGAGAGGTTAGTAATTTTAATTTTTCGGGTGTTATCGTAAAACACGAAAAAATTTCCGAACCAATTATTTTAAGCGCGGGGCATGTTTTTAAAATGCCGATTTCAAAAAATAACGCCTTTACTGCTTGTTTTAATCGGCCAATAACTCCCATAGAAATAATTCCCATACTTGTTGATTTACCAAACAATCAAGGTGGTTTGGATCTTTCCGTTTTTAGATTTGCTAGTTCTGAAATAGCAAAAAGTTTTGATAACGTAGCACTAAGGCTTGGGTCATCTACTAACTTAAAAATGGGCGAGGAAGTTTTTTCATTAGCAGTCCATATGGGCAAACCTTTTTGCTTTAGCTCGGGCCATATTTTTAATTTAGATTTAACTACTGACTACGGTTATCGACCGCAAACAATTATCATTGAATCTCTTTTCGGTCTTGGTAGTTCCGGGGGACCAACTTTAAATACTTACGGAGAAGTTATTGGATTAAACAACTCTATTATCAAAGACCCAGGTGGTCCATTGGCTTTTGGAATGGTACCGATTGACGATATTAAAGAAGATCTTTCATTGCTGTCACCATATTATCCAGATAAACTTTTAATTGTTACACATCCGCTGGCAAATCAAATTTGGTTTATTAACAGTTGGGAACATACCAACGAAGAATTGGCCGATTGGTATATTAAAAGACCAGCTGAAGAAAGTGTAATTGTTGGAGGATTTATTCATTTATTTATTCCGGCAGCGCAAGCTCTGCAAATAGGAGACAAGATTATTTCCTGCGAAGATAAGCCAGTTAATACGAAAATGGATGCTTATCGCGCAGTCTTCTTTTGTCGCAAAAAAAACATTTCTATGGTAGTTGAAAGGGATGGTATGCAAAAAAATATTAATTTTGAGCTTATTAACCCAGATTGGTTTCAATCTTTTTAAATAAAATCCCCGGTGTCCATTGCGGGGATTTTTTTATTAACTTTTT
>CAYIZY010000006.1:0-18109 GCA_964368235.1 uncultured Candidatus Saccharibacteria bacterium | reverse complement strand
AATAGGATATTACACAAGAAAGAATAAAAAAACTAACGAAAAAAAGCTAGAATTAAGTAAGCACTGTTCTTGGTGCAGGAAGCATACGAAGCATAAAGAGGTAAAGCGCTAGTTAGGCTTATGGCACATAGCAAATAGCAAATAGCAAATAGTTTATGGCATTTAGATTTGAGGAACTGGAAATATGGAAAGATTCTATTAATTTCTCTGATAAGGCGAGCTGTTGTTTCTGTTCCTACTAATATTGCCGAAGGAAGTGGTAGTAGATCAAATAAAGATTTTTCTCATTTTTTAAATATTTCGGTGAAATCTGTTTTTGAAGTCGTTAGTTTGCTTGTCATAAGTTTGAAAAATATGTATATTACTAATGATGAATTTACTAACTTAAGAAATAAAGCAGAGATATTAGTAAAAAGGATTCAATCATTTAGCAATTCATTAAAATAGAGCTATTAGCCATAGGTCATAAGTTATAAGCAGAAACAAGGGGGTGTCGTCTAGTGGTAAGACGTTAGTCTCCAAAACTAACTACGTGGGTTCGATTCCTACCGCCCCCGCCAGTCACAGTCATGATTTATTAATTTTATATTGGTATACTGATACCGTTCTTTCTTTGACAAATTAAAAGAATAATTAAAAAAGACGGCCTATAGAGCCGTCTATTGTTTTTCTAACTCTTCAAGCCATTTCATCGCCTCTTTATCGTATTCAGAATTTTGAATAGGATTATTTCTTGAATCAATAAAATCTTCGGGTTTTAGATAGGTGTCATTTGGAATTGGTATCACTTCTTGCCTACCTAATTCAGCCAAGCCCTTTAAGAATTTAAATACTCTATATCCGATTGAAAATACTTCCCAAAGAACTTTTAAAATTGGCAGGATCGCAATTGTAAAGAAGGCAATTATTTCTTGCATAGTCAATCCCTCCCTGTTTTGACTTTTAAATGTTCGACGAATTTTCATAGTATAAACTAAAAACGAATCTCTATCAACATTGACGACCATGCCACACACCATAGAATTAAAGTGTCGGAACGAACTTTGACATCAAAATTTTGAGGAGATAATCCATGACTTCTTGGAAGCAACTCGAACCACGATTACGGGATATTTGCGACGAAGTTGTTAATAATGGCGGCGATAGAGATGATCTAAAAGAAAAAATTCTTAAAGATAAAGAACTAAAAAAAATAGGGTGGGATGCCTGTGAACAAAAAGCTAAAAGAATGAATTTATTGAAAAACATTCCCAAATCCTCTGTTTGGCCAATTGAATTAGAAAAGAAATTAAAATCTCTATGCGAAAAAAGCGCCAATTTGAATCAATTGCGCGAAGCTACTTTAAAAGATGCGGAATTAAAAGAAAAAGGATGGGGAGCTTGTCAAGGAAAGGCTCGTCGTGAGGGTTGGTTGAAGAAAGAGGCGATCTCACCCAACGAAGTTGATATATGGAAAACTATTTCCATGCGAAGTAAAGTCGCTTCTTTAATAGGTAAAAGAATTTTACGCGATGAAGGTGTAGATGGTTTATTGGTGGCCCTTAATAAATGGCTGAATGCCAAGTCTCAAGAGGTTACTAAAGTTGACCTACAAAAAAATCTTGACCAACTCATTTGGACCAGTGGTCGATTGGCTTCGTTAGAAGAATTTGTGCGTTTTAGCGTGCCAAGCGAGCGAATATACCAAATTTTTTCTGTTCTACCTAAAAACTTTATTGATGACAAAGTTCAGGAATTAAAAGGCCATAGCGCCAGCAAGAGCAATCTCAATCTTTACTCTCAGGCTGGTGTTGGCCGGTTAATGATTACAGAAGAAATTGCAAAGGGTGTCGAGTTCAAACTACGAGAGACTACCCGAGAAAACCCTCTGGCTATTGAAGTTCAAGATCCTAACAATTGGCATGTTACAGCACTTAACGCTCCTCTTATTGGCTTAGAATATAATCCGCTTTTTTCAGAAAATCCTTTAAAAAATCTTTTTATTAATGCGAGAAAAAACAATTCTGACGCAATTATTATCACTGGCGGCTTGATGTGGATGGATTTAGAGCGTTCACAAGGCAAGCTGACAACGCACAGAGCTCTGCTTTCAGGATCAAATTTTCAGGAAAATGTGATGGATCCTGATTATCGTGATGAAGCAGTTAGAATTAGAAAGGAATTACCTCCCAATGAAGTCGCTTTTAGTAATAAAAGAGAAGAATTTCATAATTTGCTTGGTGGTTGGGCAAAAGTCGTTATTAATGAAGACGACGGCACCCCTATTTTCCCCAGAAAAGTTTATCTAAGTTTTGGCCGGCAAGAAGAAAATTTAATTGAGGCCTGCGCTCATGCAGAAGTCCTTTATATTGTTACTGTCCAGAGAATTGCTGCTGCAGCCGAGCGCCGAAAGTTGGAGCGCCAACAGAGAGAAGCGGCAAAGGATCAGGATGAGGATGAGGTAATCCGATTACAGCAAGAAATTGAAAAAATGATAAAACTTGAAGTCCGAATGCGCCAGACTAATGTCATGCATGAGGATCGTCGGCGCTTTGTGGACATTTACCGTTCTTACATTATTAGTCAATATCAGCAAAAAATTCCCAATTGCGAAGTAATTGCCCAGGGAACGACCTTTGTCTCTATTGGTGGCAAGGTAGGCGAGATTCATCAAGATAGAGAAGAAAAGCCCACTGATAGCTTTTTAGATCAATTTATGAGAACAAACGCTGGCCGGCGCGGCTTGGAACTGACAATGCCGGATTTTGTCTTATTGGCCAGCTCTTATAGTAAAAACATGCGCTTCGCCCTTGCTGAATATTGGAAGGATCTAAAACAAAGAACATCAATTCCTGTTTGGCAATTACCAGTGGCAATTGATAAGGAGTATTTGAAGAACCGAATGCGAACTATCGTCCGCAAGGCTTCGCCAATTGAGCGCTTGTTGCGCGATGATCAGTTTGAACCAGGTGTTTTCCAACTGCGTTGTGTTAATGGATTGCTATTGCCAGAACTTTTATCAATTAAAATGCTTTCCCAATTGCAAAAGAAAAATGGCAAGAAAAATGGCAATGGGACTAATGGTTATATTTATATATTTATTGCTTCGGACCAGCATTGGGGACATCCCTGGAAAAAATTTATTTATAATCCGCGATTAGATAATTATTTGGACTTAGAAGAGGCGGTAATGGAAATTTTACGCAGGGATTTACTGGAAAAAGGAAGACCTCTGCCGTTTCATGGTTACATTGGCTTGGGTGATCGCACTCAAGGCCATCACTTTGAAACGCAAGCGCAACCACATCCAAGGGCGATGCGCTATTCAGATTTTGAAGTGGCTCTAAATAATATTTGCGGAGATCCTAATATTACTAAGAAAGATATTAAGAAAATGGCTCTAGAGCAAATCCGATTGCGTGGTGAGCATTGGCCACAGACTCAAGTCCAGGAGTGCCTGGCTAGCTTAGGACGCAATGTTGATTTCTTTACTGCTATTTTACAGCGAAACCTTAAATCTGGCGTAAAATTCACCGGTATTGGCAAGGGTAATGATTCTCGCGATATTGGCGTAATAACCGATATTGATGGAAATCACTTCGCCCATACTTTTGAAAGTCAATTAACCGAATTTTTTTATGCTCACGAACTGATTAACTTAATTGGCCGCCAATTACCGGAAATTCCTTTAAAGGATTTGCGTCAATTAATATGCGCTCCTTTACATGGAAATACGGCAATCGGTTTGGGTACGGTTATGGCTCCGAATGGTTACGAGTGGGGTCTCTCATTACGGCATGACCCATCCCGTAAGAGCGGATCAAACGGCGATCCGTTAAGAGAAGCGCCTAAAAATATTTTAGAACGAGGACCGTTTGCTAATATTTTTGCCGGAAGAGAAACAATTCATCTTTCTGGTGACATTCACCGTTTTGGTTTTGTGAAAGTGCCTAATGCGACAGTGATTTCCTGCGCCTGCGGCACCGATTCTGATCCATACGGTGAACGGGGATTTTCTCTAAATAATATGGGCACTATGGTAGTTGGGATTCCCGCAAAGGGACCTTGCCATGGGCCGATTAAAATGATTATTTTTAACCATGATTTTATTGAAAGAGAATTAGGACAGCCATCGGGAATGAATTGGAATGAGATATTTAAAGATGCGGTGTAATTTACGAAAAAAATAAAAGCCCTCGGACTCTAGGTCGTGGGCTTTTTAATTTACTTTTTAGGATTAAATCACGTGGTGCCCGAGGGGAGAGTCGAACTCCCACGAGTTGCCTCGCGCGCTCTTGAGGCGCGTGCGTCTGCCATTCCGCCACCCGGGCTTTCTTTAGCTAGATTATAATATTTTTTTAAAAATTTTAAAAGCCCCATAAAATATTCTAACAGGGCTTTTAATTATGTATATTATCTACTGAAAAGTTGAATTACTTGTCCTAGTAGGGAATTTCTAAATAAAGAGCTGGTTGTAAAGGAAGCACAACCATCCACCACTACTGTTGGAGATGGGCCATCAATATGTTTATTCATTTCACCATTACAATATCTGTTTGTGCCATTTGAACTCGTATACATTAAATGGCATCCCGAACCAAGAAGACTGGCTATATCAGATGAACAAGAACTGGAATAAGAGCCGCTAGTACCAGTACCAGTATATGTGGATCCCGGATAATTGCAGTAAAAAGAAGTGGAATTCCAAGTGCCACCTGCTTGAGCGCAGGCGGTGGCTGAAGATCCTGTTCCAGACGTGCCAGTGGTGTTAGAATTCATACAATAATACTTGTTATCAGCTAATCCACCTGGTATTTTCCATTCACAACCTGTAGTGGCTTTGCATTGTGTTTCATTACTATCGTATTGGCCACAACCAGTGTATCCAACAGGGTATCCTCCGGTATACGGACCACTACCCGTATTTGAAGAAATAAGATAAAAACTGGTTTGTCTCTCGCATTCAGCTATCGTAGGATATAATTTATTGTCCATAGGTCCGTAGGAAACTCCAACCCGACTGGCAAAAGCAGAATCCATTAGCGCAATAGCGCTATCAACATTTATTCTGGTGCTGCCAGCAGCAACCCCTTTATCATATAAACAAGTTTTAAATGTTTCAGGGACACGGGTCGGGCCGGTGTTTGGAGTTGTTGGGGGAGTATTAATTAATATTTCCGTTGATCTTTTACAGGCGACAGGCACACCACGATAATCCCAAGCAATATCATTAAAAATAGTTGTTTCGGAACAGCCAGCAATTATCTCTTTAGCTTTTGTAATATCTGCCGGTGAAACATTTGGATCAACATAAGAAAATATTTCCACTCTATTGCCTAAGGCAACTTGCCAAGTCACTTTTGTCCATTGAGTTTTCGGAGTAACTACTCCCGTGTAGCCAGATTTATCACAATAAACTGATTTACCATCCTCATTTAAAGTTAGTTTGGAATAAGAATCGCAAGTCAAACTTACGCCAAAATTATTTTTAGCATAAGTCGATAAGGCAATTGCTTTTGTTGAATCTTCACCTAATTTATAAACTAAACTTGCTAAGTCGTTGGAGCACAAAGTTCCTTTGTGCGCAAAACCGGTGACACAAGCCGGAAATGGTTCAGGACCAACAGTCTTTTTAGGAACGCATTGATAACTAGGACACGGATAACTAGAATTAGAATTCTGAAGTTCTTCATTGTCACCGCATTTCGGTGGCATTACTGAAGGACAAATAGGGCCTACTGGACCGGTTGTTTTATAAATTATTTTTTCTAAGTTATCAATTTTTGTTGATAGGCTTTTTAATAAATTTATTATTTGCTCAAATTCTGTGGCTGAGCGAGTAATTGGTTTAAAAATAGTAGATTGAGCTGTTTTAACTGTTTGCGCCAAAGCAGGCAAGTAAGCCATATTGGCCACAGTTGATAATGATAAAACTAATAATAATATTTTTTTCATATGTTATCATTATAACAAATAAAAAAATTTACTTATCCACATGTCAAGAGTCATAGCAATTTGCAACGCTAAGGGGGGAGTGGGGAAGACAACCACTGCGGTCAATTTGGCTTCTTACTTGGCAATTTTAGGTAGGCGAGTATTGGTGGTGGATTTTGATCCGCAGGCCAATGCAAGTACCGGTATGGGTCATACTAAACGTGAACAAGGGGAAAGTATTTACGAAGGAGTTTTGCAGAGTAAATCGGCTTTGGATTTAATCAAACAATCCTCTGTTACTAATTGTCACTTAATTCCCGGCCATCCCAATTTAGCCGGAATCACCATTGAACTTTTAGATAAGCCCGATCGGGAATATTTTTTGCAAAAATTTATTAAGCCGCTGGAAAATTTTTACGATTATATTTTAATTGATCTGCCGCCGAGTTTGAGTTTGCTCACAATCAATGGCTTAATCGCCGCTAAAGAAATTATCATTCCAGTGCAATGTGAATATTATGGCTTGGAGGGCTTGAGCCAGCTTTTGGAAACGGTAGATATGATAAACCAAAATCTGGGTCATAATTTAAAAATTGCCGGCGCGCTTTTGACTATGTTTGATAACCGAGAGCATCTTTCCCGTGAGGTTTCTAAAGAATTGCGCAGGCATTTTATTGGGCATGTTTTTGAAATTGAAATCCCGCGCACAGTTTCGTTGGCCGAAGCGCCGAGCTTCGCCAAGCCAATTTGTCTATATGCGCCTGATTCTGCCGGCGCCAAGGCCTATGAAAGATTGGCGAAAGAACTTATCGCACAGGAATCTGCTATAATTAATATCAGTGATCAAAAATCCTAAAATAATTCCCCTAATTTTTATTTTAGCGATTTTTTCGTTCGTAAATTCGGAGTTTAATCATGTTTCTAAATCTGACCAAATCGCTCAAACCGGCCCCGGCATTATCGATTCAATAAAAAGTTTATTCGGTAATAAGAAAAAAGAAGATATTTCTATTGGTGAAAGACTAGTTTTAACAGAAGGTTATAAAAAGATTTCTGATGGCGCATTAACTATTTATTATCCAATTTCAGTAAAAAGTTTGGATTTAATAGAGGATTATTTGGCTCAGCAAATTATTGATAGTTTCCACTTAGAAATAAAGGATTGTTTAACTAAGATTAATTGTCAATACGATCTAAATAAGAAGAGGAGCGTAGTACTTTTCAATAATACAGAAGGTTATATAAAAAATGTTAAACCTACAAACCTTAATCTTGTATATGCCTGTTATAACTACAAAGATCACTCAATTTTTATTAATTTAGAAAAAGAAAGTAATTTAACAGAAACATTAGCCCATGAAATTGCTCATATGGCTGTATCGGAAAAATGTGGGAAAGAAACTGATTTTCCTAGAGGACTAGGAGAGGGTTTTTCTAATTTTCGTGGATCATTAAGTCAATTTGATATAAATCATTTGCGTGATTCAATATTAGACTCTCAAGATGTGCATAGCGGAGTAATAGTATCCAGAAAGTTTTCGGTAGTAGAGTTATTAAATATTTCATATCCAGAATTTGAAAATAAGTCTGAAATAAATCAATACTATACCCAATCAACTTCTTTATTCTTCTTTTTAACTAGAAAAATGAGCTCGGAGGAAGAATTTTTCAATTTTGCTAAAAATGTTGGAGTGCCAGCCAGATATTCTTTAAGAATCAACTCCACACTTAAAAAATACGGATTTAAGAATTTAATTGATTTAGAAAAACAGTGGTATGCGTGGGAAAATGAATATTTTGATTCTATAAGACCGGTTTCTAGGCTCACAGAAGAGCCAATAATTGTAAGTCCATATGGTGATCAACCACTTTCTGAAGAAGAAAAGAATAATATTAGATTAGAAGCAAAAACTATGTGGGAAGATATTTTAGATAGGGTGCAAACTGGGGAATGGACTTTTGAAAACTTTGATTCATATATTAATAGTCAATTTTATAACGCAAAAAGTATTATAGACGATCCTAATTCGTTTCGGAAAGATAAAGAAAGAGCCGAAATAGAAATTAACGAAATAAAAAGAATTATTCAACAAAATTTAGTATACTAAAAATATGCCCAGTAACATCACATTGCTGATGCTCTAGGCAAAGTTAGCAAAAAACAAATAATGATACAGTCGAAATATTTCATAAAAAAATAAAATTATATATTACAGAACGAGCATATTAATTTTTTGCTCGGCAATGTGATGTTAACTGGGTATGCTAGGACGGGGACTGGAATCATTGATTCCGAATAAATCAAATAAGGAGAATAATGAATTAGGGCAAATTAGGAATGATTATAAAAATGAATCTTCAGAATCTATTTTTCAGATTGAGATAGAAAAAATAACACCTAATCCTTTTCAACCGAGAAAAGAGTTTGATCCAGTGGCTTTAAATGAGCTGGCGTCTTCAATTCGCGAATTTGGCATTTTGCAACCATTGCTTGTTTCTAAAATGGAAAAAGAAACTGATCGCGGAACGGATGTGCAATATCAATTAATTGCCGGAGAGAGAAGGTGGCAGGCGGCAAAAATAGTTGGCCTACAAAGAGTGCCGGCTATTATTCGCGCCGTGCCGCAGGAAAAAGAAAAACTGGAAATGGCAATTATTGAAAATGTCCAGAGAGAAAATTTAAGTCCAATGGAATCAGCCCGCGCCTATGCCAAGCTCCAAGATATTTTTGGCCTTACTCAAAGAGAGGTAGCGGCGAGGGTTGGCAAGAGTAGAGAAACTGTAGCTAATCTTTTGCGCTTATTAAACTTGCCATCAGAAATCCAAAACGCCTTGTCTAAAAATCAAGTAAGTGAAAGCCAGGCGCGTTTGCTTCTAGCTGTTTCCGATCTAGTGCAACAAACCGAATTATTTAATGATATTACCAGAAATAACTTAAGCGTCCGGGATTTAAAAAATAGGATTGCTAGAATCAATAGAAAAGAAAGCGAACTAGAAATAAAATTAGCTGTAGCAGAAATCCCACTATCCAACATCCCCGCCTTCGCCGAGGCTTCGGCGGGCAAGCAAAATCCAAATGTAATTGATCCTGAACTCATCGGCATTCAATATACCTTAGAAGAGGCGCTTGGTACGAAAGTAAAAGTTGAGAAAAGCGGCCGCACCGGCCAAATAAATATTACTTTTTCATCTCCAGAAGATTTACGATTATTAATCTCCCGTTTGTTAAAAGAAAAATAAAAATTTATTTTACTCAACTAATATGCGATCGCATATTAGTTGAGTAAGTATATTTTAAGATGAAGCTTCTTTTTTGGATTTAGTATCTTCTAAGGATGATTTATTATCTACGTTCGTCGAAGGGTTTTCCCAACTTGCCCAATCGCATTTCGGGTAAGCTGAACAACCCCAAAAAACTTTTCCGCGTTTTCTGGTGCGTCGCACAACAACATTTCCCTCATTGCACTTTGGGCATTTCATATTTAGATTTTGGATGTTAGATTCTGGGGACTCGGTTTTGCTATTGCCCTCTGGAGTGGTTATTTTTTTAGTATTTCGGCAATCTGGAAAACCAGAGCAAGCAATAAATTTGCCAAAACGGCTCATGCGAATAACCATCGGCTTGCCGCATTTTTCGCATTTTTCGCCTGTTTCTTCTACTGGCGCCTGTTTCTTTACTTCAATATATTTTGTTTCTAAATTTTTACTGAATGGGCCATAAAAACCTCCTAATAAATCTTGCCACTGCTCTTTGCCATCAGCGACAGCATCGAGACTATTTTCCATTTTGGCTGTAAAATCAACATCAATAACTTCTGGAAAATTTTCTGTTAAAACTTTATTTACCAGCTCTCCCATTTCTGTCGGTTTGAATCTGCGATCTTCTTTCACTACATAATTGCGTGTTTGGATCACGGAAATAGTTGGTGCGTAGGTAGATGGCCGACCAATACCTTTTTCTTCAAGCGTTTTGATTAAAGTCGCTTCGCTGTATCGCGCCGGTGGTTCAGTGAAATGTTGTTCCGGTCGGACTTCTTTTAATTCTAATTCCTCACCTTCTTTTAATGCTGGCAATTCTTTTTCTTCAAATTTTTGCGGCCAGATTTTCAAAAACCCATCAAAACGAAGCATTGTGCCAGTGGTCCGTAACTCATACTTTCCGGCGCCGATGATAATAGTTGTGCTGTCAAAAAGCGCCTGTGGCATTTGGGAGGCAATAAATTTCTGCCAAATTAATTTGTATAATTTTTTCTCACTCTCTTCACCCCCAAAATTTTCTGGTATATTCTCCGGCATGGTTGGGCGGATTGCTTCGTGGGCTTCTTGGGCCATTTTAGATTTTGTTTGGAAAACGCGCGGCGCTTCAGCGGCGTATTTTTCTCCTAATTCTTTATTTAGCCAATTTTTTGCCGCCACCAAAGATTCTTGAGAAAGATTCACCGAATCAGTTCTCATATAAGTGATGTGGCCATGTTCATATAATCTTTGGGCAATCAGCATTGTTCTTTTTGATGAGAAACCAAGGCGTTTGGCGGCATCTTGTTGGAGGGTGCTTGTGGTAAAAGGCGCTGGAGGATTTCTTTTTAATCCCTTTTTTTCTATTTTTAAAATTTTATAATTTTCTTTTTCCAGTTCGACGGCAATCTCTTTTGCTCGCGCTTCATTTGGAATATCAAATTTTTCCAAAACTTTACCATCTATTTTATATAAATTAGCTTCAATTTCATTTCCCAAAAGCGCCGCTATTGTCCAGTATTCTTGTTTTATAAAATTCCGAATTTCATTTTCTCGTTCTACAATTAAACGTAAAGTAACAGACTGCACGCGTCCGGCAGAAAGTCCCTTGGCTACTTTTTTCCATAAAAATGGAGAGAGTTTATAACCGACTAAACGATCTAAAACACGGCGCGCCTGTTGAGCGTTTACCAGATCCATATTAATTTCTCGAGGATTTTTAAGAGCTTTTTCAATAGCATTTTTTGTTATTTCATGAAATACTATTCGTTTTGGATTTTGCTTGCCCGCCGAAGCCTCGGCGAAAGCGGGGATTTTGGATTTTGGATTTTCCAGACCTAAGGCCTGGCTTAGATGCCAAGCGATTGCCTCTCCTTCGCGGTCCTCGTCAGTTGCCAGAATCACTTCTTCTGTTTTCTCCGCTAGTTCTTTTAGTTTTTTTACCACCGGCTTTGATTTAAGTGGAACAACATAATCAGGTTTAAAATTATTGTCTAATTGGATACCTAATTTTTTTTGTGGCAAATCGCGCACATGACCAAAAGAAGATTCGATTTTATAATCGGCTCCCAAAAATTTACTAATGGTCTTTGCTTTGGTGGGGGATTCTACAATAATTAATTTCATAAATTTGAGAAAGATTTCGCCATTTATTTTTTGTATATCTATATATAATAACGCCCACCAGATTCTTTTACCAAATTATTTATAATTAACATTGAAAGTGACTGGTTTACGGCCTGGGGTGTCAGTTTAGTGATTTCTGATATTTTGTCAATAGTAATAGCGGTGGATGAAGATTTTATTGAGACAAAAATTTTCTTTTGTTCTTCGTTATCAAGTAATGGTAATTGGGCATTTTTTTCTTCAATAAAATTCTCCGGAAGATTAAGACAATTTAAAATATCATTTGCTTCAGTTACGACGCAGGCGCCCATTTTTAAAAGATTATTAACCCCATCTGAATTTTGATGATAGATTGGTCCTGGCACGGCAAAAACATCACGATTTTGTTCTAGCGCGAAATTAGCAGTCACTAATGCGCCGGATTTTTGGGGGGCTTCGACAACCACTGTTCCCAAACTCAATCCGCTGATAATTCTATTTCTTTCTAAAAAATGATTAGGAAAGGTAATCGTGTCCAGAGGATATTCAGAAATAATTGCTCCGCCTGATTTTAAAATTTTCTCCGCCAATTTTTTATTTTGCACTGGATAAATTCTTTCCAACCCGCAGGCGATTACGGCAATAGTTTTTCCGCGCGCGTTGACCGCGCCCCAATGGGCCGCCTCATCAATTCCCAAAGCCAAACCACTAACAATAATTAATTTCTGGCTTAATTCAGAAGCTAATTGTTCGGATATTTTTAATCCTTGATCGGTGGCTTTTCTCGTGCCAACAATGGCTACCCCAGGTTGCTTGGCAATAGTGATGTCCCCTTTTACATACAAACCAAAAGGTGGCCAAGCTAACTCTTTTAATAGCGGGGGATAATTAATATCATCTTTCAAAACCAAATCAATGTTTAGTTTGCGAAGGCCCTCAAATTCTTTTTCGGGGTTAATCTTGGGGTTTAGTTCTTTTTCTGCTATTTGCCAAGCTTTGGCCCAAGAACCAGACCGATCAAGAAAAGATTTTACCTTAAAGTATTCTCCGTGGCAGGCCAAATTTAAAGCGTTATAAGATTTAGTTTCTTCGGTCATTTTGTTATAATCAATTAGTGCCTTTCAAACAGAAAATTTATTTGATTGTTTTTCTAACCGCGCTTGCCGTAATTATTTTGGTTTTAATTAATTATTGGTTAATGATGCGCACAAACACAATTGTCAGTCAAATTCAGGAAAAGAGGCAGGCGCTTGCTTTTCGAGCAAGAGTAGTCGAGGGGGAAACTCTTTTAAAGTCCGATTTGATTAGGGCGCAGCGCGAAGGAGCTTTTTTGGACAATGTCTTGCCGGCGCCGGACAATTTAATAGATTTCCCAAGAGACATTGCTATTTGGGCTAGTCAGAATGATATTGATGTTGGGTTTAGTTTTCTAAGGGAAGTGGAGAGTAAAGATCAAGAGCCCGGCAATATTCCCTTTCTTTTGACTGGGGCTGGTCAGCTGGTAAATGTTTTTAATTTTATTCGGGCGATGGAAAATAGTCGTTATTTTATCCAGTTCAACCAATACGATTTGGTTTATGATAGTGGTCGTTACACTTTTCTTATCAATGGACAAATTTTTTCTAGGTAAAAATAAACAAGACACTTTATTTATTTTAATAGGTTTGTTTTTGCTTATTATTTTGGTTATTTATATAATATTTTCAATTTTTAAATTGGTAAATGCTATTAATCAGGGGATTAGTTTGGATTTAATAAAAAATCAAGAAGTTATTAGATTTAATTTTAACCAACTGGAGCAGTTGAAGAAGAAGTAAGATTGTAGTATTATAATTATTTATTTATTAGTGTAAAGATTTGGGCATGTAGCTCAGTGGTAGAGCGCGTCACTGATAATGACGAGGTCCCAGGTTCGATCCCTGGTATGCCCACCAGCAACTTGAAATTTTTGTTCAAACTAAAGAGAGGAACATAAAATGGCCGATGAACGATTGGCGCCACCGGTTCAGGCGCAAGGGCATGTTTTAGATTTTGACAATAAAAGCGGGAAAGGCCATCTTGTTTATGATTTGTGGCTGAAAAGTCATTTTGTGGGATCATATAAGACTGATTTTGTGAGAAAAGATTTGCATGAAAACTATTCTCAACCGCAAGAAGCAGATCGGGTACGAATGCTTATTAATTGTGGTTACGATAATCAACCATGGTGTCCCTCTGATGGTTCAATAGATTTAATTTGTCGAGCCACTCTTATTGATAATTCTAATGCCTCCTAAACCCCATTTACGGGGTTTATTTTTTGTGTAATAATATGAGGTATTAAGCGCGTTTAGCTCAGTGGTAGAGCGTTTGCATGACACGCAAAAGGTCGAGGGTTCGATCCCCCCAACGCGCACAATATGGAACCTAAAGTAATATATAAAGACGAAGATTTTTTAGTGCTTAATAAGCCGGCTGGTTTGATCGTGCACCCTGCAAAATCCTCTGACGAAGAATCAGTGACTAAATGGCTTTTGGAAAATTTTCCTGAAGTTAAAGACGTAGGAGACAAACCCATAGAGCGGGCCAGCCTTCGCTCTTCGAGCTTCGGTGGGCCAAGGCCGGGGATTGTGCATCGTTTAGACAAAGATACTTCGGGAATTTTAGTTGTTGCAAGAAATCAAAAAGCTTTTGAATATCTAAAAAATCTTTTTCAAAATCATCAAGTTAAAAAAACTTATCTGGCGTTGGTTTGCGGTTGGTTGAAAGAAAAAGAAGGGTTAATCGATAAACCGATCGGCATACTTTCTGGTTCTGTGCGAAGGACCACTCATATAAAAAATGCTAACATGATTAAAGAAGCAAAGACCCGATATAAAGTAAGAAAAGAATTAGAGTTGAAAGACCCTTCGGCGAGCTCAGGGCAAGCAAATTTTTCTTTGCTTGAATTAGAGCCACTCACTGGTCGCACACATCAAATTCGCGTCCACTTAAATTCAATCGGTCATCCAGTGGTGGGAGACAAGCTTTACGGCCGAAAAAACCCTCTCAATTTATCGCGCCAATTTCTACATGCTGATTCTATTGAATTTACATTGCCCAACGGTAGCCAGCTTAAAGTCGGAGTTGATTTACCGGAGGAGCTTGAGAGAGTTATTTTATCAAATTTAACTCTAAAATAAGTCTTGCGGGGGTGTTTTCGGCGGAAAAATTAAATACTGGCTTGCCTGATTCTTTCCATTTGTATCCAATTGGCGCCGCTATTGAATATTCAAAAGCGCTATCCACTCCCGATTGTTTTTCATAAATAAAAGTAAATGGTTCCCCAAAATCTATTGAGGTCTCACCTCGATAGATTAAAGAAATTATTTTTGTATCGCCTGCGGCGATTTTTTGCCAAGTGGAAAAGTTTTGCCGATCAAAAGCGTTTAATGATTCTGCTGCGACTAAATCAGCATCGCGTTCATATTTTTTATTATCATAATTAACCACTGGAATTATTTCTTTTTTCTCTCCGCCAATCATTTCCAATAAAGAAGATTCCATCGGCGTAAGTATCTGGATAAAATTTTGATTAACAGTTTTGTACCACCATTCCCTCTCATTTTCTCCTTGATGTTGGCGTTCAATTACTAAATTATTAGTTAATTTTCCTTGAAGATTAATATCACTGTTTAAAATGATTTTTTGTTTTATAAAAGCATCTGTTTTCCCTCCGTCGATATTAGCATTCACGACTGCTAAATAGTCTCCGTTGAAGTCTTTTGGTAGATCAATTATTTCTCCAGCGACATTCAAATCTTTCAGATAAGACTCAACAATCAAGTCATCAAAATGGACCATGATATCTTTATTTTCAAATCGGAAAGCTAATTTTTTTACCAATTCTATCTTTTGGCCTTCGTTTAGTTTACCAAGTTTTTCAAATAAAATCGGGGTAAGAACCGTTAATATTTTTTTTGGTTGGCCAGCTTTATTATCTTCTCCGTCTTCTATTTCTTCCTGAATTGACGGTAAAAAGTTTTTAGCGTCAATTGTTAATTTGTAGTCCGGCAAATCTACTGGGCCGGTGATTTCTAATATGTCTATAATTATTTTGGAATTTATTGCCAAAACGCCGTCAAATTTCACCTCTCTTTCTTGGAAAAACTTTGATGCTTCTAATAGTTCCGAAACTTTTCTTGCGGAAGTTGGGAAATCGAAAAACCAATTAGCATCCCTCGCGCCCCAGGTCGGTGTAACTGTTTGGAGTTGCAACGGAGGCACGATTTTTTTCTTTAATTGACCATCAATGTCATACACATCTTTTACTTCTAAATTTACTAAGCTACCGCCTTGCAATATTACGTGCGCAAAGCTGCCCAAAAAACCTCCACCGGGCCTTATTTCAGTATGATTTTGGAAAAGAACTAATATATGATGAGGTCTATCGTCAGAAAGCCAACTTATTAATGTTTCTAAAATTTTATTTCCTCGATAAAGTTCCTCGGTAATTTTATTAAAATCATTTTTTATCGGATAATTTATTAATGCCGCCTGTTGTTTTATTTTGTCCATTAATAGCGAAATTTTATCAGTGTTTTTTTCTATGTTTTTTAGGTTGTTGATTAATTTTTCCCCTTTTTGGGTGAGGATCCAGTTGAAACTATTATTTTTTAACTCTTCTAAGTCGGTAGTTAGTTGAATTGAGGTTAGGCTTAAGTCTCCTAAATTACCAAAGGCATCGGAAAGTTCTTTTATAAATAAATTCAGCGACAATTTTTTTGTTTTTGTTTCCAGGCCGATAATTTCGCTATAAATATTGTTGAAAGATTTTTTTGCGCTTTGCGTGTCAAAATTGGTTAAGGAGCTGATTGCCGATTTGAGGTTGAATTTAATTTTTTGGGTGGACTGACCAGCCGATTTTTTTAAATCAAATAAACCAGCGCCATATATAATAGCCCCTAAAATAAAAATAATTAAGAGTAAGATGAAAAAATTTTTAATAATTGGCCAGCGCATTTTTCCCAATTAAATCTTTTGATATTTTCTCGCCCCTTTTCGACAAGGTTTTTTGCTAGTTGTTTATTTGTTAATAAGTTTTTAATTGCTTCTGCCAACTGGTCTGCGCGCCAGGGGTTAATTTGAATAGCCGAATCTCTCAAAATTTCTGGTAGTGAACTTCGATTAGAAGTGATTACCGGACAACCGCGCGCTTGAGCTTCTAATGGCGGGAAACCGAAACCTTCAAAAAAGGAGGGGTAGATAAAAGCGGTAGCCGATTTATAAAGCGAGACCTTTTCTTCTTTGGTGGCCGGCCCCCAAAATATAATATCTTTTTGTTTTTCTTGTTTGAATAACCAACCGATTCGTCCCGCTAAAATTAATTTTAAGTCTTCAAATTCGGAATCCTCTTTAATTATATTGAATGCTTTAATGATCGCGCTAATGTTTTTTCTCGGCTCGAGAGCGCCGAGATATAATATAAATTTAAAATTTTTAATTTCAAATTTTAAATTTTGGGCTAAAGGCTTTGCATGTTTGTTGATTCCAGGATACACGACTGAAATTTTTTCTTGGCTAATTCCAAGGGTATTTGAAATATCATTTTTGGAATATTCTGAATCAGTAATAATATGCGTGGCTTTTCGGGCTTGTTTTTTTACTTTTTGCATCTTGTGCCACCATCTATGTTTCCAAGAAAAAAAGTTTGGGTAATGCAAAAAAGATAAATCATGAATTGTTAAAATTCTGGGCGCTTTATATGATCGCAAAAAATCAATATGAGGACTAAAAATTAAGTCGGTTTTAATTAATCGATCTATCGCTATTGGCAGCCAACGAAAAATTCTATTGGGTATTCGCCAATCATATATTTTAACATTGGGCATTTTTCGCCATTCAATTGGAAGGGGCTGCTTTCGCCAGCCGTTATAAAACAATTGCCACTGGTGCTCGCTACCAGATTTAATTAAATTATCCACCATATTAAAAGTATATTCTCCCACTCCTTGGCTGCCTCGAGTGAGTAATCTGATATCAACTAGAATTTTCATTATATTTATAGTAAACTAGGTTTAGCAGTTTTTGTCATTTCACAATGGAGGTTGCAATGAAAAAGGCGCAAAAACCAAAGAAAAGATCAAAATTGGAAATATTGGCTGAATGGCGTCAAAAAATAGGTCAAAAAAGATTCGAAATTATCACTTTTCTTGGGGCATTGGGCTTTAGGGTTAGTGTGCTAGAAGAAAAATCTGAATCTGTTTGTTATAGTCTCGGCAAATACTTGAATTTAAAACTAGAAATGAGAGTAAATAGAACAATTACTATTACTTGGGAATTGGAATTTGTAGATAGTGATAAACAAATAGATTCTATTTTGCCAGAACTAGAAGGTGATTTAAGGCAGAAACTTTCAGAGAAAATGAGATTTAGTGGCTTTAAGGCTGGCATGAGTCCAGATGACATAGATTTTTACGAGATAAAAATTAAAATCGCCAAAGCAGCAATAATTTGGGAAAGAAGCAAGCTTTCACTATTCAGATTTTCTGATCAGGTGTCGAAGATTATTAATTTAGGTGTGGATGCCGCAATTAGCAATTCAGCTTATTAAAACCGGAGCAATCCGGTTTTTCTTCGCCAGAGACTGTTGCCAAATTATAAAAAATACTATATTATCTTATAATAATGATTAATCCAGAAGTATTAACACAAATTAAGCCCGGGGCAACGGTTCGAGTGCATGAGTTGATAAAAGAGCCTTCGACAAGTTCAGGCCAAGCTAAGAGCCGCATCAGTATGTTTGAAGGCCTGGTTCTGGCTAGAAAACACGGCAGTGAGCCCGGCGCCACTTTTACCGTTCGAGCTACGGTGGCGGGTGAAGGAGTGGAAAAAGTTT
>CAYIZY010000005.1:0-19494 GCA_964368235.1 uncultured Candidatus Saccharibacteria bacterium | reverse complement strand
AAAGCGTTCCGATTAGAAACAAATTATTGCTCGCTCGTTCGTCCGATGCGACGAGAAAAACAGAACTCAACCACTCCGACCGTGGTCGGAGTGGGATTCAAACAACTGCTTTTTCTCTGCATCGTTCCTCCTCGCTCGCTAATTTGTTTAATCTGCACTTCGCTTTACTTTACGAGTAAAATGGAATAGCGGACTAGATGGCGATACGAATTTAACTAAAATTCTCCTGGTCAAAATTTTGTTCCTCTGCCGGTTTATTCAAAAATACTTCTCTAGGTTTAGCGCCGTCCCCGGGACCAACAATGCCTTTCGCCTCCATAATATCCAGCAAGCGGGCGGCGCGGGCATAGCCCACTTTCAATCTTCTTTGTAATAAAGAAGCCGAAGCTTTTTGCGCTTCTGCGACAGTTTGCACCGCCTCTTCATATAATTCGTCATCTTCTTCGTCGTCGGAAATTTGATCGAAGTTTGGGCTGGCGGCAACCTTGGCAAAATCTTTTGTCTCATCATCCATTTGATTGATATCTTTTGTCGCCAATTCCACCTCTTTATTATTATCGCGAATAAAACTAACAACTTTATTTATTTCTTCTTCAGTGACAAAAGAACTCTGTATTCTTTTTGGTTTGGAAAATTCAGATGAAATGAAAAGCATGTCGCCGCCACCCAAAAGCTTTTCTGCGCCAGCGGCATCTAAAATAGTTCGGGAATCAATTTGGCTGGCGACTTGTAGCGCGATACGACTTGTAATATTCGCCTTAATTAAACCGGTAATTACTTCTACTGAAGGACGCTGCGTTGCTAAAATTAAATGAATGCCAGTGGCGCGGGCCATTTGGGCCAAGCGCACGATCGAAGTTTCAACTTCTCGGCCATAGGCAGCCATTAACTCTGCTAATTCATCAACAATAATTACCAAATAAGGCAATTGTGGCACGCTATCTTTTCTATTTTTATTATAGCTCTTAATATCTCTCGAGCCGGCGGCTGATAAAATTTCGTATCGTCTTTCCATTTCCTGGATTGCCCAGCGGAAAACACCAACAGTTTTTTTCCCTTCAGTGATGACCGGAGCAATTAAATGGGGGATGCCATTGTAATTGGAAAGCTCAACGCGTTTTGGATCAATCAAAATTAATCTCAAAGATTCTGGAGAATTTTTATAGAGTAAAGATAAAATTATAGTATGTATCGTAACGCTTTTTCCTGAACCAGTTGTGCCGGCAATTAATAAATGGGGCATTTTATCGATCGAAGTTAAAATTGGCTCTCCAGTAACGTCCCTGCCCAAAAGGATATGCAGTGGTCCGCTGCCGGAAAATTCTGGATAACCAAGTAAACTTCCCAATCGTACAATCGCCGAAGTTTTGTTTGGCACCTCAATGCCGACTAAAGATTTCCCCGGAATAGGCGCTTCTATTCTGATTGGGTGAGCGGCTAGCGCCAAGGCCAAGTCTTGATTGAGCGCCGTAATGCGAGTCAGTTTGATACCCTCGGCCGGTTTTAAAGTATAGCGAGTGACCTTTGGGCCAATGCTAATCTCGCCCATTTCCACCGGAATACCAAAGCTTTCTAAAGTTCTTTTTATCGTATTGGCATTGGCGCGCAAATCGCCGGACATCGGTTTTTCAACCGAAGATTTTAAAAGTGAAAGGGGAGGGGCGGAATAATTTTTATCATGAACAACTGCCTTACTTCGATCTCTTACTTTAAAATCAAACTCGGAGGGCTTATCTTTTTCTTTCTTCTCAACTGCCTTCTCTTTTCTCTCTACTTCTTTTAAGTCCTTTTTTCCTTCTGATGTATTCACTATTAATTTTTCCGGTTCTTCTATTTTTTCCTCTTCTTCAGGTTCTAATTTTTGTTTAGCAATAATTTTAATTTTGGCGTTTAAAGTCACCAGTAAAGAAGTTAAAATAAAAACACTTGTTAAAACTAATCCGCCAGTGTAACCAAACGGTCTTTCAACAAGACCAAGAATATTTCCCACCATGCCACCATGTTCTGGAAAGACTATATCTATTAATTCCAGGCCGAAAATTACTACAAAAAGTGCTCCGATGAAAGTTGTGCCAAGAAACTTTTGTTTTTGGCCGATCAGAAAAACTAACGCCACGACGACAGACATTAATGGTAAAAGATAATATCCCCAGCCAAAAAAACTGTCTAAACCATTGTGTACGATTTCACCGATTGGGCCGGCTTTTCCTAACTTGGCTAACAATAAAAGAACAGCCAACCCAATCATTAAAACAGCGGCAATGCTTTTTCTGGTTTCTAAGCCGATTTTGGGTTCTCGCTCGCCTAGTGAGCGAGGCTCGCCTACTTCGTAGGCGGCTTTTTCAGTTCTCTCCTTGATTCTTTCTTTGGATTTTGGTTTCATGTATACAATATTAATTATACCCAGTATGGAGCTAAACCGTAAAATATTCAAAGCCAATGATGTTCGGGGAGTTTATCCAAAAGAGATTAATGAACATGCTGTTTTTTCTATTGCCAAAGGCTTGTCTAAATATTTTAAAACAAAAGTTGCGATAGGGCATGATGCTCGCAATAGCTCTCTCTCATTATATAACGAATTAAAAAAGGGATTAAAACAAAATAAAAAAATTAAAATTATTGATGCTGGTTTAATTACAACACCAACCATGTACTTTCTTGTAAATTCAATGAAATTAGATGGGGGAGTTATGGTAACCGCTTCGCATGCGCCAAAAGAATTTAATGGCATGAAAATTGTTAAAGAAAAAGCGCAGATGTTAAGTGGAGACGAAATATGGAAAATAACAAATATTTAAAAATATACGCCAAATACTTAAAAAGATTTCTTAAATTGAAAAGGCCTCTTAAAGTTGTCTTTGATGCCTCAAATGGTTCTGGCGCTTTGTTGTTTAAGTTGGTGGCAGCCAAAAATCCTAAACTCTCAACTGTTTTTTTAAATGATAAGCCTGATGGTGATTTCCCAGGACATGGACCAAATCCACTGGAACACGGCGCGACAGATCAATTAATCGAGGCTGTTAAAAAACATAAAGCTGATTTTGGGGTGGTGGTAGATAATGATGCCGACCGCGTTTTCTTCGTTGACGAAACTGGAAGATTACTTACTTCCACTGAAACAATGATTTTTTTAGGAGATGTTTCGTCGGGGCCAATAGTTGCTGATTTCATGATCGGGCCACTTGCCTATCAATACTTTGAAAAGCAAAAAAGGAAAGTTATTACCTCCCGAGTGGGTTTATATTTTATTAAAAACGCGATGGCGGAACACAGCGCCTCTTTTGGAGCTGAATATTCTGGCCACTTTTATTTTTCCGAAATTTTTGGTTCCGATTGCGGCGTAATGTCGGCTGTCCATTTTTTAAATAAATTATCTTCACTGGATGGAAGTTTGAGTAAGTGGATGGAGCAATTGCCTCGATACCATCAACAAATGGTTAACTTTAAATATCAGCGCGAAAAATTCTCGCAACTCGCCAGACTACTAAAGAGTAAATTTGGTAAAAGCGCCAGGAGAATTTCCGATCTTGATGGTATAAAATTTGAATTTGATACATATTGGTTTAATTTAAGGCCTTCTAATACAGAAGATTTATTGAGATTGACCGTAGAGGCGCAAAATCCAGTGTTGCTTGAGAAATCTATTAAGCAATTGAAGAATATGCTTATTTAGAGTAAACTATATATTACTGATGGAAAAGCTATTATTTAATTCTTCTTATGGGGTGAAAATGGATCCGAAACAGGTTTCGGGGGAAATTATAAACTTTATGAAAGCCGACGATAAGAGGAGTTATAAAATTTTTATTGGCACCGATTCGGAAAAGACTTCTGCCACCTCGGCAGATTTTGTTACGGCGATTGTCGTACATCGTGTTGGCAATGGTGGGCGTTACTTTTGGCGCAGGATTTATTTGGAAAATTTTTATACTTTACGCGATCGTATCTTGCGTGAAGTCTTAATTTCTTTAGACATTGCCAAAGAATTTTTACAACATTTTCAAGGCGATAATGTGCCAAAATTTGATTTTGAAATTCATATTGATGTGGGTGAAAATGGCGCTACTCGAACAATGATCACCGAGCTGGTTTCGATGGTCCGAGCCAATAATTATGAAGCTCGCACGAAACCGGACAGTTGTGCGGCAAGTAATGTCGCTGATCGTCATGTAAAAAATCATGCCTAACAAAGATAAAATTGTTATTGATATTGAAACTAAAAATACTTTTGCCGATGTTGGTGGGCAGGAATTCATCCATAAATTAGAGGCCTCTTTAATTTGTATTTATTCTTATAATCAAGATAAGTATTTTTCTTTCCGAGAAGAGGAATTTGATAAGCTGGCTCCGATTTTGCAAAACGCTAATATGATCGTCGGTTTTAGCATCAATCGCTTTGATCTGCCGGTAATGGCCAAATATTTTAATTTTAATTTAATGGCGCTGTCTCGTCTTGATCTTTTAGAGGAGGTAGAGATGGCCTATGGCAATAGGGTTGGTTTGGATATTTTAGCGCAGACAAATTTGGGAATAGGGAAGACTCATCATGGCTTGGACGCGATTCGTTTTTATCAAGAGGGCAATTGGGCTGATCTTGAGGCTTATTGTTTGCAGGATGTAAAAGTAACAAAAGAACTTTATGAATTCGTGAAGAAAAATAGTTTCGTCCAAATCCCCCGCCGCTATTCTGGAGAATTAGTAAAAGTGTCAATCAATTTGAAGGAGATCTCAATGCCCGCGACGTTGTTTTAAAGTTCTTTAGCCTATTGAAAAAAATCAATTTTTTATTATAATATATGCATGTCTAAAACTGGGGAAAAGGCTTTAATTACTGGAGTAACGGGTCAAGATGGCAGTTATTTGGCCGAACTTTTGCTTTCCAAGGGCTATGAAGTACATGGCATAGTTCGTCGCGCTTCCACTTTTAATACCGGCCGTATCGATCATCTTATTAGAGATAAGCATGAGAAGGGTGTTAAGTTTTTTTTCCATCACGGTGATTTGGCTGACGCAAGTACTATCCGTAAATTAATTTACGAAATAAAACCCGATGAAATTTATAATCTGGGCGCCCAATCGCATGTGCGAGTCTCTTTTGATATTCCAGAATATACAGCCAATATTACAGCGCTCGGCACTTTAAGAATCTTAGAGGCGATAAAAGACTACCAGGAATACACCGGTAAAAAAATAAAATTTTATCAGGCCTCTAGCTCAGAAATGTTTGGTTCCACTCCTCCTCCTCAAAATGAAAAAACCCCATTTCATACCCGAAGCCCATACGGCTCTGCTAAAGTTTTTGCTTATCATACAACAGTAAATTATCGGGAAGCTTATGGAATTTTTGCGGTGAATGGAATTTTATTTAATCACGAATCTCCGCGCCGTGGAGAAACTTTCGTTACCAGGAAAATTGCCCGCGGTATCGCTCGCATTAAAGCCGGATTAGATAAAAAGATTTATTTGGGAAATTTAGAAGCAAGACGAGATTGGGGATACGCGCCGGAATATATGGAAGCAGCTTGGATAATGTTGCAGCAGCCTAAGCCTGATGATTACGTGATAGGCACCGGAGAATCGCATTCAATTAAAGATTTTTTAGATGAGTCTTTTAAGTATGTCGGAATTAAAAATTGGAAAAAATATATTGGCATTGATCCCAAATATTATCGTCCAACAGAGGTAGATAATTTAATTGCCGATATTAGCAAGGCGAAAAAAGTTTTGAAATGGCAACCAAAAACTAAATTTAAAGATTTAGTTAAATTAATGGTAGAAGAAGAATTAAAAAATCATGGACTTAAGAAATAAAAAAATTTTAGTTACCGGAGGGGCGGGTTTTGTCGGCTCTCATGTAGTGGCAGAGTTATTACGCCGTGGAGTTCCGGCGACCAATATTTTAATCCCCCGCTCTAAAGATTATGACTTACGTCGCTGGGAAAATTGTTTGACTGTAACCAGGGGCGTTGATGTGGTGATTCACTTAGCTGCTTTTGTTGGCGGCATTGGCTTGAATGGAGCTAATCCGGGAAAAATGTTTTATGATAATTTAATTATGGGCGTTCAGTTGATGGAGGCAGCTCGGCAGAATGACGTAGAGAAATTTGTTGCTCTGGGCACGGTTTGCGCTTATCCAAAAAATCCACCAGTTATTCCATTTAAAGAAGATAATTTATGGGACGGCTATCCAGAAGAAACAAATGCGCCTTACGGTTTGGCTAAAAGAATGCTTTTAGTTCAATCACAGGCTTATCGTCAACAATATGGTATGAGCATTGTTTATTTATTGCCCGTAAATTTATATGGCCCAAAAGATGATTTTAATCCAGAATCTTCTCATGTTATTCCTGCTTTAATTAAAAAAGTGGCTGACGCCAAAGAAAGAAATATGCCATATTTGGAAGCATGGGGAACAGGATATGCGACAAGAGAGTTTTTATTCGTCGAAGATGCTGCCGAAGCGATTGTGACAGCGGCGGAAAGATATAATAAGCCAGAGCCGGTTAATATTGGTTCGGGGAAAGAAATTTCCATCAAGAATTTATTGGAAACAATTTGCCGTATTATGGATTATCGTGGAGAAATAAAATGGGACGTGACAAAACCCGATGGTCAGCCAAGGCGATTTCTTGACGTGACGCGCGCGGAAAAAGAATTTAGTTTTAAAGCTAAAACTAATTTTGAAGACGGATTAAGAAAAACTATATTATGGTATACAAAACAATAGCCGTTCTAGGTGGGCGGGGGATGCTTGGCTCGGATTTAGTTGAATTTTTAGGCGAGCATTATAAGATTGTTGCCATTGATCGTGATAATTACGATCAGTACATTGGAAAAAGTTTTGATGTGTTGGTAAATGCTAACGGCAACAGTCGCAAATTTTGGGCCAACCAGAATCCCTACTTGGATTTTGAAGCTTCCACTATTTCTGTTTATAAAAGCCTTTTTGATTTCAAATTTAAAAAATATATTTATATATCTTCCGTTTTTTTGTACGAAAATTTCCCCTCCCCGAAAATTTTATTAAAAAATACTTCTGAAGATGGAGAAGTAGATATAAAAAAACTTTCTCCCTACAGTCTTCATAAGTTTTTAAGCGAGCAAATGGTTAAAAGATATGCGTCAGATTATTTGATTTTTCGCTGTAATACAATGATTGGTAAACACGCCAAAAAAGGGGTTGTGTTTGATATTTTAAATAATAAAGAGCTTTTCATAACTCTCTCTAGCAAGTTGCAGTTAATTACGACAAAAGAAGTTGCTAATATAATACATTTTCTAATTCCCAAAAAAGTTGGCGGGGAAATTTTTAATGTTGGCGGGAAAGGACAGTTTTCTTTCATAAAAGCAGAAAAACTTTTCCAGAAAAAAATAAAAGTTTCTGCCGGAGCAGAGAAGCAAGATATTGAACAAAATGTTTCTAAACTCAATAAAATTTTCAAACTGAAAATTTCAGAGGAGTATTTAGTTGATTTTATAAAATATTATTTTAATTATATTAAAAAATAATATCGCAATTTCACTTATTTCAACTATAGTTGAAATAAGTGAAATCTATAAAATTAGGAAATTAAAAATAGGAAATTAAAAAAAATGAAGCCCGATTTTTGGTCGGGCCTAGTTTTTCTTCTTAATTATAAACAGAAAGTATTTTTTATAAAACGGTGATGGGGTTCGACCATTTTTTCTGGTAATTCGTTTATTGGAAAGAATTTAAGACTTTCTATTTCTCTTATTGATGAATTTGGTAAGCATCGAACATATAGCGAAAGAGGGTGTCCGTATGGATGTTCTCCATCAAGCCATTTATAAACATCAATTGTTCGAGTATAAGTTACGTCAATTTTTAATTCCCTTTCGGCAATTCTACTGCAAGTGGCTTGGATATCCTCTTCTGGCCAACGGTTATATCCGCCAGGAATATGCCACATGTCAGTAAACATTTTTGCTCCACCATTATACATAGCAAGCAAAATATTTACGGGGCCTTTTTTGTTTGGTTGTCGTATGATTACTAATTCAGGCGCCCACATTGAAACTAATCCATGAAGCGGTTCAAAAGCCGGTTCTGGTATGAAATGTCCATTAGCGGCGATTCGTCGGCAAAATTGAGCCATTAATTTTGCTTCATCTTCTGTTAGTGGTGCAAGATTTCCCGACATTTCAGGTTTCCTTTCGTATTCAGGTTTCAAAACTCACTGGCGATAGTATATAATACTGTTGACATAATAGTCAATGCTAGTGTATATTATCTTAAGTTTCATGGCTATTTGAAAACTTTCGCAAGCGATTGCGGGAGTTCTTTTTTTATATTACATTATAGGTACTGTGTCGGGGACCAAAATCTTAAGAGTAATTAAAAGTTGCCGTGTTTGTGGGTTTAAAAATTTGACCCCTATTCTTTCTCTTGGCGAAATGTATGTCTCTGACTTTGTCACTAAAGAAAATAAAGCGACAAAGGCGCCGCTCGATTTACTTCTTTGTAATGCCAACGATGGTGGCTGTGGCCTTTTACAATTAAAGCATACCGTTTCCCACGAGCAGATGTATCGAAACTATTGGTATCGTTCTGGTATGAATAAAACAATGACCGAAGAGCTAAACGGCATTGCTCAGAAAGTTCAATCTTTGGTGAAATTTCAGTCAGGAGATTTTGTGATTGATATTGGCGCTAATGACGGCACCTTGCTTCGCGGCTATTCTAATCAAGAAATAAAACGTATTGGTTTTGAACCGGCTCGTAATCTTAAAAAATATAATAAAGTTGGCACGACAAAAATTATTAACGACTTTTTTAATTATGCCGCTTGGAAAAAGAATTTTGGTAAAGTTAGGGCAAAAGCAATTACTGCAATCGCGATGTTCTACGATTTAGATTATCCAAATAAATTTATTGCTGATATTGTAAAGTGTTTAGATAAAGACGGCATTTTTATTATCCAAATGAGCTACTTGCCGTCAATGCTTTCACAAAATGCTTTCGATAACGTATGTCATGAACACGTTGAATATTATTCCCTTTTTTCTTTGGAAAATTTATTAAAAAGACACGATTTGGAAGTTTTTGATGTTGAGTTGAATAATGTAAATGGCGGCAGCTTTAGAACTTATATAAAACATAAAGAAAGCGGTAAGGGATTAAAAATTCCCAATGGATCTAAAAAACGGATTGGTGATTTAAGAAAATACGAAAAAAAACTTGGTCTCAATAACAGGAAAATCTATGACCAGTTTGTTAAGCGGATTTCTCGGCTTAAAGATCAACTGACAAATTTTATTAAAAGTGAAATTGCTAATGGGAAAATAGTTCATGTTTACGGCGCTTCTACAAAAGGAAACACGCTTCTTCAATATTATAATTTAGATTTTAGTTTGATTAAGGCCGCAGCAGAAAAGAATCCCGATAAGTGGGGCAAGAAAACTATTAGCACCCTAATCCCTATTATTTCTGAAGAAGAATCTCGCAAGCAAAAGCCAGATTATTTTTTAGTTTTGCCATGGCACTTTATTAACGAATTTAAAGAACGAGAAAAGGAATATTTAGAAGAGGGTGGAAAATTTATTATTCCACTACCAAGATTTAAAATTATATGAAAAAGATTAAGTTCTGTCGGGTTTGTGGCAGTTCAACTATAAAAACCTTTTTCGATTTAGGTAGGCAGCCATTAGCTAATTCATTATTGCCAACAAGTGTTGATGAAAATGAAAATTTTTATCCTCTTTCTTTAAGTTGGTGCGCTGACTGCAATCTTATACAGTTAAATCATACTATTGATCCAAAAATACTTTTTTCACACTATGTTTGGGTTACAGGAACTTCAAAAGCGGCAAATGAATTTTCAGAAAAGTTTTATAAAGAGTTAGTTGCTCGGGCTGGACGGAAAAAAGATGGTTATATTTTAGAAGTTGCGTCTAATGATGGAACTTTCCTCCGACCTTTCATGCGGAATAACTATAGGGTTTTAGGTGTTGATCCCGCAAAAAATATAACAGATATGGCTGAGATATCGGGCGTGCCTACAAAATGTGTTTTTTTTGGCACCGAGGCTGCAAAAGAGATAAAAAAGGAAATGGGTCTCGCTAAAATGGTTTTCGCAAGAAATGTTTTGGCGCACGTGGCCGATGCGCATGATTTTGTGGAGGGCCTTTCTATATCCCTAGCCGATAATGGCGTGCTTGCAATTGAAGTTCATTATGCAAAGATTATTTTAGAGAGCCTTCATTACGATTCAATTTATCATGAGCATTTATGTTATTTTTCCCTAAAAAGTCTTGAGCGATTATTAAATAAACACGGTCTCTATGTTTTTGATCTTGTTGAAAATTTGATAAGTGGTGGATGTCTGATAGTATACGCCAAAAAGAAAAAAGTTAAATCTTCTCTAGTGCTTTTTCAATATAGAAAAAATGAATTAAAAAGTAGGACGAATGAACTTGCAAGCTGGAAAAATTTTGCCAAACGCTCAATAGAACACCGAGAACATCTTTTACAAATGTTAACTGTTGCCAATAAAGAAAGCGAAGGAGGACTTGTCGGTTGGGGCGCTTCGGCTAGAAGCTCCACGCTTTTAAATTTTTGTGGGATTGATTCTAAAATTTTACCGGTGATTATTGATCTTAATCCTTTAAAACAAGGTAGATATACTGCCGGCACACATATTCCAATTAAGGGGGCTGAAGACGTGATTAGTCAAAATCCAAAAGTGGTTTTTATACTAGCTTGGAATTTTAAGAATGAGATTATAGATATTCTGAAAAATAAATACAAATTTAAGGGAAAGTGTATTATTCCACTTCCAAATGAACCAATAATTTCATAGAAAATGATTTTTCATAAAACAAAAATAAAAGGAGCATGGATTATAGAGCTAGAGCCGCGAATAGATAAGCGTGGTTTTTATACAAGGAATTTTGCCAAGGAAGAATTTGCGAAGCAGGGAATTGATTTTGATGTTATACATATCAATCGCTCTTTTAATAAAAAGAAAGGAACAACTCGCGGTTTTCATTATCAGCTTATGCCCAAATCAGAAGATAAAATTTTACAGGTTTTGCGTGGAAAAGTTTATGACGTTGTTTTGGATTTAAGAAAAAAATCTAAAACCTATGGGCAGTGGTTTTCTGTTGAATTGAATCCAAAAAAAATGAATATAGTGCTTTGTCCCAAAGGATGCGCAAATGCAATCCAAGTCTTGGAAAATAATTCTGAATTACAGTATTTTAGTAGCGCCGCTTACTCGCCAGAAAACGAAAGAGGAATACGTTTTAATGACCCATATTTCAAAATTAAATGGCCCTTCAAGAAACCCACTGTTATTTCTGAAAAAGATTCAAATTGGCCTCTTGTAAAGAAAGAGAATTTGCCGGTGGTAGATTTAAAAACGAATGAAATTTAAAGAACTAAATATAAAAGGGGTTTTCGAAATTCAACTTGATCTAAAATCGGATGATCGAGGTTTTTTTATGCGCACATATGATAGGGACTTGTTTAAAGAAAATGGCCTGCCAACAGACTGGTCACAAGAAAGCCAGGCCTTTACGAAAAATAAAGGGACGATTCGGGGCCTGCATTTTCTTTATCCACCTTACAATGAGGCGAAGCTTATCCGTATGGTTGTCGGGGAAGGTTTTTGGGCTTTTGTGGATATTAGAAAAAATTCCCCAACTTTAGGGAAATGGGGAAGTATTATTATGTCGGCGGAAAAGAAAAATATGCTTTTTTTGCCAAGGGGGATTGCCAATGGCCTTTGTACTTTAAGTGATGACTGCCATGTTCTATATCATATGGATATTAGCTACAATGACAGCGCTAAGAGCGAATTTAAATGGAATGATCCGGAATTAGGAATTTCCTGGCCAATTAAAAATCCAAAAAATTTAGCGCCTCGGGACAAAGCTGCGCAAAGCTTCAAAGAATTTCTCGCAAAATCCGGTGGGGGAATTACGGTCTAATATTTTGTTATAATTAAATTATGGTTGGTGTTGTGCTTGCTGTAATCGGTTCTTTTTTCTCGGAGATTTTTGATCTTATCGGTAAGGTAGAAATCAAGAAAAAAGAGGAGGGAATTTTCATGATGGCTTTTTTATCTTTTTTTCTCGCGCCATTCTGGTTTTTGGTATTAATTATTTACCGCGGGGAATTTCTTTTTTCAATAGCCTCACTGCCAACTTTTACTTTTAGGTTAATTTTCGAAATATTTCAGGTTTACATAACAATATTAGCTATAAGTAAATCTGAAAGAAGCACTTTTGGTTTCGTGAGGACTTTAACAATTCCTCTTTTATTAATTGTAGATTTATTTTTGGGTTATAGCCTATCCAACTGGCAGATTGGCGGAATTATTTTAATTTCTTTGGCTTTGTTTATTTTATTTTTGAATCATGGAGTTAAAAAGAGGGGATTAGGATTGGTGTTTCTTTCGGCTTTAGGTTCAGTGGTCACCGTCTCGCTTTATAAATACAACATTACCAATTTTAATTCGGTGGAGGCGGAGCAATTTGTTTTAAGTTTATTGTTGGCTATTTTATTTTTCTTTCTAACAATTATTTTTGAAAAAAGAAATCCACTGAGATTAATTTTTAAACCGGCATTATTAATACAGGCGATGGCGGTAGGTTTTGGCGGCACATTACATAGCTTGGCTTTTGTTTTCGCTCCGGCTTCCGTTGTTACAGCCGCCATAAGGTCAGGATCAGTATTTTGGAGTTTGATTTCCGGCCGATTGTATTTCCATGAGAAAAAGTTAATTTTAAAAATCACGTCTTTTGTCCTCATATTAATCGGCATGTTTTTGTTTCTGTAATAAATTAAAAACCGCCCCGATTAATAGTTGGAGCGGCGTTTTTGTCCTTGTTAATCCCTATTTTCGGCTGTTTCTATTTTAGAATTAATAACATCTTTAGTTCTTAAATAATCAAGTATTTCTTTTGCAGTTAGGTAGTCACCTTTTTCACAGTATCTCATTATTTTATCAAGTTCGCCTTGAATTTGCTTTTCTCGTGGAGCGGCTGGCATGCTTCCTGAATGAAAAACATTTTCGTTCCAGGCGAGGGCATCGCATGGCGCGCTCCAGATGGCTATATGATTTAGATTATTTTTTAAACAAGCACTTATTAGAGAAACAAAGGCACGGATTGCATGAAGTGGCGGAACCACAATCACTAATCTTTTCCAGCTTCGTTTTTTTATAATTGGAACCATCCCAAGTGCTTCTGCGTCTGTTGATGGTGGTAATTTATCAGACATTGGGTAAATAACTACATTTTTACATCCTCTTCCTTCAAGATATCCTTGCCAAGCATGATGGCCTCGGACTAGAAGTCTATTTTCTTTTTGAATAGTGTCGCATTTGCCAACAAGTATTGGTAAGCCGGAATAATTAATCGAAATCGTTTCAAGAGCCACCCTATCATTCTCGTGCGTCTGTCCAAAAAAACATGCTGCATCAAGCTTTTTTGTTGGCAGCTCATCGCGTAAAATGCGATGGGCAAGTGTGGCGTATTCCAACAAATCGGTCGTGAATGTCGGCATTCGGCACTTCCTTTCTGTGAATCACGCAAAGGGGTTTTGAGGAAAAGGAAATCTTTCGTCAGAATCTCTCCTAGCTTGAATTATCAAGTTTTTAACACTGTAGCAGTTGCCAATGCGAGCGCGAAAAGAAGCTTTGGAGAATCCCATGATTTCTCATTAGCCATATTATCTCCTTTTCAAAGTGGTGGAGATATTTAAGCATACTTACTTTTATAAGTCAAATCACTCAACTAAAATGCGATCGCATATTAGTTAAGTGAAATTATTATTTTTGCGATAATATCTTAACAATACCCTTGTAATCAAGTTCTAATTCGTCCAAATTGGGGAACAACCACTCATTTCCTTTTATTTCTCTTTTGATAACAATATGTTTTTCTATTTTACATTTCTGGAGGGCGGTTGCTAATAAATTGTCACAAGCGAGATTTTCGCTTTTGCTATCGTCAATAATGACCAGTTTTTTTGTTTTCTTAATGTCTTCAATGATTTTATCCCAATTTATCGGCGTTACTGAATTCACTGAAAATAGAGAGGCATCAGCTTCGATCTTCACGCCATAGGGCAGGGAACAATTAAAACAGACAATCGTGGCCCTTTTACCCTTTTTATACTGAAATAGATTTTTTTCATCATTTACAAATATTGCTGGCAGATCTAAAATTTCCTGGCCAAATAACCTTTGGGGAACGCCGATTATCCTAAACCCCGGAGATATTAAATATTTATTTAAGATTTCATCAGCTTCGGCTTTGCTTGTGATTGTAAATCCTGGGATTCTGGCGATTGAGCATAAATCTCCGAAATTATTAAAACTTGATTGCAAACCATGCCAGCCCAAATCGGAAATAATAGCGACAATTGTATATGAGGCTTTAGGATCTTTTCTCCTGATGAAATTATAAGAATGGACAAGTTGATCAATTCCTAAAAGTAAAAAATCCAATTGCTTCATAAAAAATATTGAAGAGACGCCGTTGAGCATCATGCCAAAACCAAGACCGGCCAACGTGCTTTCGGAATTAGTTGCGTTTATGATCAGCCCGTCTTTGCCAACCTTTAATCCTCTTGTAAGACTAGATAAACATGAACCAGCAGCAATATTTTGGCCATACAAAACCAAGTTCTTTGTTTCAGAAGTTTTTTTTACAATTGATTCGTTTATATATTGGATATATTTCATTTTTTATTTTGGATATTAGATTTAGATTTTAGATTTTAGGATTTAATATCTAAACAATTTCTTTGTTTAGTTTTTTGAGAATGCTATCGGCCATTTTCTTAAGTAATTTTGTTGGAAAATATTTATTTAAAACAAACACTGGATCATTCGCCGAATGTTCCACTTCTGGCCATTCCAGTATTTCTGTTTTGGGAAGGGGACCGGCGTGAGGATGAATAAACCGATCACTGCCATCGGAATTTTTTACGTACCAACCGCCTAAAGTGACCAAATCTACTTCCACTACTGCTGGGGTTTTAGTTTTTAAAATCCGATCTTTAATTTTCTTTAGTTCTTTAATATAAAGATAAGGATCGTTGCCGCTTAATTTTTTATAATTAACCCCTAAAGATTCGGTAAATTTTTTAATATCAATGGGGGAGCGTCTTTCAGAAATTTTTGTGTGCATGGACCATTCATTATTTTCAACGATAATTAATCCTGCGAGTGAATTACTTTTCATAAATAACAGACTCTCATAAAACGTTCCCTCTTCTATTGCGCCGTCACCGGTTACAACAATTGTTAGCCCATTATTATTTTTAACCTTCTGTGCCAAAGCTAATCCAGTAGCTACTGGAAGATTGTTCCCTAAGATACTTGAGGCATAGACCAAATTTCTATTTGGATTGGCTAAATTCATTGAGCCAAGTTCAGCGCCGGCTAACCCCTCTTTTTTCAAAAAATATTCGTCTAGTATCGGCTTTAGTGATCCGGCCCTAGCTAGATTGTAATGGATATTTCTATGTGAACAGACCAATAAATCGTTTTTTCCTATTACAGAAGACACGGCTACTGCGATTGCTTCGTGTCCTAACGCCAAATGGATTGGAATCTTAAACTGGCCAGCTTTGTACTTTTCATTAACAATCATTTGGCTGAGTCGTAACCGCAATATTTCTTTTGTTATTTTTATATCTGGTTTAGATGCCATTTCCGTACTTTCTTTTAAATTCTTCAAATGAAGAATAGCTCTTGTCTCGTTTAGAAACAAGAGGGGTTACATCTTTTAAATTCCAATCAATTTTTAAATCCTTATCGTTCCAAATAATTCCCGTTCCATGTTTTTCGGAAAACTTTTTATCCGATTTAAATATCAGATCAACGTTATCAGTTAAGGATAGGCAGCCGTGAGCAAAGCCCGGGGTGGTTACAAGGATATTTTTTCGGGATTCGGACAAGATAAAAGACTCCCATTGACCAAAAGTTTTAGATCTTTTTCGTATATCCACTACCACCCAAAACATTTTTCCCCTGGTAACATACAAAAACTTACTTTCGGAAAATGGGGGAAGGGAAATGTGCAAGCCCCTTAATGTATGTTTTTTAAATGTGTGATGATGCCCCTCCTCCATAAAAATATTTTCACTATTTAGATGAGTTAAAAAGCCCCTATCATCTTTGTATGTTTCGGGGATTATTTCAACAACTCCCTCAATTTTTTTCTTTTTAAATTTTATTCCCATTCGTTGCCAATATCATTAGTACATAATGATCTCTTTTAGTTTTTAGACGTTTTAAACCAAAAACTTCAAATCCACATCGCTCTAAAATAGAGCTTAGTGTTTTAGGAGAGAATATCCAAAGATGCTCGGAATGAAATATATCATCTTGGGCTGATTTCAATTTAAAATTTATCGCGTCCGGCACTTCTATAAATAAAAAAGAGTTTGGAGCCATATCGCTATAAACATTCTTCAAAAAAGAAATTGGATTTAATAGATGCTCCAATATATAAATCATTGAAATGAGATTAAATTTCTTTTTAAAAATATTCGGTTTATAGAAAGTTTGTATGAGTGGTATTTTTAACTTAGTTTTTATAAATTCATTACCTTTACTTGGGTCAACAACATAGCTTTTCCAGTTATTATCATGAAATTCATAAGCGAATATTCCAGTTCCACCTCCAATGTCTAGCATTTTATAAGGCGGCCTGGCTCGTTTTAATAATCCTCCTTCCCAAATGGCATTTATGGTTTCTTTTATCCATTTAATACGAAGTTTAGTTACCGATTCTTGTTCTGGTAAAGCTATTACTTTTTGGAAAACTTCTTCTGTCGAACCCTCTTTTCTCCATGATTTCGAATTATCCCGATAGGCAGAACTATAAACTTTGTTCATTACATTTTCCCCTCTTGAATATATTGAATAATAAAATCCACACTTTTTGCACTGCAACCATTTTCGAAAATAATTTTTTTCCTTAACGCCAACTGCTATTTCAAGATCGTCCGGTTTGTCGTAGGAAAAAATAATCTTGGACTGATTAAATTTACAAATTAGACAAGTCATTTAGATATTCTTTTATAGTTACTTTTGGTTTCCAGTCAAGCAGTTTTTTAGCCTTTTTATTAGAAATATTTCTGACACTAATATTTTTCGGATTGTTTTCTATTACTTTAGGATTTTTCTTTAAAACTTTTTTAGAAATCTTAATAATTTCTTCAAGTGTAATTAATTTATCTCCAGCCAAATTAATAATATTAAATCCGGATAAACCGACCGCCTTAAGAATCCCGGATGCAATATCAGAGACGTGTATAAAACAGCGACCGGTTTTAAGGGAGCCAACTGCTATTTCTCCGCCAGTTGGCGGATTTTCTTTAACATTTAAAAACAGCGACTCAACAGCCGATCTTTTTTCGCCAGTGGTGCCAAAAACAATACCAAATCGTAAAATAGTTACTGGCATAAATCCATTTTGGAATTTCTGTCGTAAGTTTGCCTCTACTACTAATTTAGAAAGCGCATACTCGGAAGTATGATTGGCTATGTTGATTAAAGATTTTTCAGTTTTTGCAGCTTGCCCTGAGCTCATCGAAGGGTTATCATATACCCATTCTGTTGAGGCAAAGATAAACTGTTTGGCGCCGCAGGCGGCAGCCGCCTCCATTAAATTGAGAGTGCCTAATACATTAGTGTCAAAAGTTTTGTACCCATTATTTTTGCAGAGAGTGTCGCTGGATAAACCCGCTAAGTGGACAATAGCATCAACGTTTTTAGGAATGTGTTTGGTAATATCTTTTGATCGGATGTCAAAACCGCTTTTTACATCCGCGCCAACAACCTTAATGCCGAGCCTTTTGCATTGTAAGATAACCTCGCTTCCAATAAAACCGTCGGAACCTGTGACAAAAATTTTCATATGTGTAAAATATCACTTTTAATCCCCGCCGGCAACTGTGAAAATTTCGCCGGTAATAAAGTCTCCTGATTCGGAAGCTAAAAATAGGGCCATGCGGGCGACATCAATTGGTTTGCCAGCGCGCTTTAAAGGCACCATAGCTACTCTCTTTTTAAAATCCTCCTCATTGTAGCCGGTAATTTTAGTGCGCATTAGTGTATCAATGACGCCACAGCGGATTGCATTCACTAAAATATTATGCTCCGCGCCAACTTTAGCGAACCCTTTCGTGATAGATTCAAGCGCCGCCTTCGAGGCAACGTAATGCATGCTTTTGACGTTGCCACCGTATTTTACATTTACCGAACTGATATTAATTATTTTCCCGCCACCCTGTTTTTTCATTTGTTCAAAAACTTCTCCAGAAAGATAAAAAGGCGCTTCCACATTTAAATCAAAAGTTTTTTGCCAACTTTCTTCTTTTAATTTTGAAAAATGATCATAATCATAAACGGCACCGGCATTATTTATTAAAACATCAATGCCGCCAAACTTTTTTATAAAAGATTTTATTAAATTTTTCCTGTCTTTGGAATTTAGTAAGTTGGCTTGAAAAACTACGCCGCCTGTTTTTTTGGCTAACTCTAAAGCAACCTTTTTACTTTTTTGATAATGCAAACCTAGCTGCGCTCCATTCTTAGCAAAAAGTTCCGCAAAGGCCTGACCCATACCGCCCGTTGCCCCAGTAATAAGTATTCGCATAAATTTACTTAACTCTTTTTAGATAGCCGTTTTGGTTATGTGAAGAATATAGTTTATTAAAATGAGTATCGATTTGGAAATTATTATTCCTTTGTAAGAATTCAGCTACCGCTTCGGCTGGGCCATTGTCGATATGTACTTGTTCTGAAAGGCCTACTTTGGCTAAATCAGAGGCAATGGTATCAAAAACTACTATATAGGAGCCGGGCATCACAAATTGCTGATAAAGCTCTAATTCTCGGAGGACGTGGGTTTTGGTGTGATTTGAGTCGAGACAAACAAGAACTTTAGATCCGGGAAAAATTCTTTTTCTTATTTCGTATATTGTTTCTTCGGCAATGGAACTACCCTGGATCATTTCAATTCGTTTGGCTAGTGGATGGGCTTCGATAACTTCCCGATTATGTTCTCGAATTTCAATATCTATTCCAATTACTTTCCCTTTGCCTAGTAGTTCTAATATTGATGCTTCAAAGATCATGCCTCCACCGTGGGCAATGCCGGATTCAATTATTACGTCTGGTTGCACTTTAAAAATAAGCTCCTGCAGGAGGACAACATCCTCCACAGTTTGAATAATCGGCACTCCCAGCCAATCTATTTCATATGATAGTTTGTTTGCTGAACAGGTTTTGGACCACTCCCCAGCTGCTTTTTTTAATCCTTCTATATTTTTGTTTTCTTTAGTAAGAACAAAGTTTTTATTGACAATAGTTGGGTAATTCCTTAAAGAAGGGATATTTTTATAGTTTTCGTTCATGGCTATTAATGTAGATTATTAGGGAATATTTTGCAAATTTGTCCTATCCACGCACATATTGTGGAATAGCTAATTGATAATTTCTTTTATTG
>CAYIZY010000004.1:0-20543 GCA_964368235.1 uncultured Candidatus Saccharibacteria bacterium | reverse complement strand
TTTTCTTTTCTTCTTTCAAAATCGCCAATTCGTTTTTGCCCCGAAAATTCAATACGAATTAGTCGCCGAGCGAAGCGAGGCGGCTGTCTCAAACTTGCAATTTCCTTACTGGTGCAGTATTCTTGAATTAGTCCGAACGCATTTCGCCGCCTGCGGCGGCGAGCAACCCCCCGCGAATTCGGAGCGGCTTCGCCGCGAGATTTCAAAACCGCCAAAGAGCCCGGAAAAACAATCGGCTCGAACCATGTTTTAACGGAAAGAAGAAAAGAAAATTTTTTAATTATTTTAAATTCATTATGCACACACACCACAAACACGATGATTGGGGAACGGCCGACCCAAAAGAATGGCTTAAAGACGTCACTGACGTTGAGGGCGAGGAATTGGAGAAAATTCGCAAAATTCCTCAAAAGTGGGACGAAACAAAATGGGAACCATTCCCTGATGCAGGAGTTTTTCAAATGACGCGCCTGACAAAAGAAGTTACTAATGGTTCGTGTAATTCTTACTACATCAAAATGAAAAGTGGCGAAGTATTTCCCGTCCATAAACATCCTAATGCAGTTCATATAATGATTGGCATTCAAGGCGAGGGTAGTATTTGTTGGCGAGAAAATAAAAACGAGCCGAAATATCGAACCACAATTAAACCTGGCAGTGGAGTTTTCGGGATTACTCCTGAAACTGAACATGCCATCCTTGCTGACAGAGGACAAGAGATTATCTTTCTTGTTGTTAACGCTCCGGCTGAAAATATTCATAAGCACGATTATCAAGTTCATGTCCATAACCATGAAGATGGGCACGACCATGACCATCATCATTGATTCTTGTTTTGGTTTGAAATTTATTTGCCGCCAAAGAAAAATTGGAAATTGTTAAATCTCGCGGCGAAGCCGCTCCGAATTCGCGGGGGGTTGCTCGCCGCCGCAGGCGGCGAAATGCGTTCGGACTAATTCAAGAATACTGCACCAAACTAAAAAGCCATATGGCTTTTTAGTTTGGTTTATGTTATTCTTCCAATCAGCTTTTGCCAGACCCTTGAAAGGAGAGGAAAAAATGGAAAGAGATTTTCTGCCGATGATTCAGAAGCGTTTCGATCAAGGCCTGCATATTTGTTTAAATTTAGGATCCAGATTTAGCAAAATGTCTTTTTCTGATCGATGTAATTACGTTGAAAGCGTTCGTCATTTAGTTTCTTCTTTTAGAGTTGAGTGTACTGTTCCTCATTACGATCTAGTGCCTGTTATTTCCAATTCAAATTATGATGCTGACGCAATTATTTTAGATCCATATTGCGGAGGTGAAGCGAATAAATTTTCTTTTATTAATTGTCAGACTGCCAGTGGCGGATTATATGGTACGCAAAAATTATTTGTGCAAGTTACTCCAAACATGGATGAAGAATTATTTGATAGGTTAATGAGAGAAAACGAACACAATATGCTTCAGTTATATCTCTACGTGGCTTATAAGGCATCTAAAAATAATCAGGGATTGATTATGAGTATTAAAAATGTACGTAAGATTTTTCAAGTGAGAAGATTGGTCGGTAAGGAGACAATAATTTATTTATCAGATTGTGATCCTCTAAATGAAGTAACAATAAAAGAAGTTTACGATGTATTATATGGACCGAATCTAATATTTGGTCTTCCGGCAAAAACATCCCCCGCGCAAATTATGCACATTAATAGATTTATCCAAAAATAAAAAAGTAATCCGCCCTCGAGAGGCGGATTTAAATTTTTCAGAAAACTTATTCAAGATTATACATTGTGCCAATGATAATATCTTTTAAGTTGTCCAGTGGACTATCAAATATTTTTCTTAATTCGCTAGCGACACAATCGCCGAGTCCCTTAATTTGTGCGGGAGCTACCGGTTCAAAAATAAAATTTATACAACAATAATTAAAATCATCTCGTTTTATTTTTTGGGCCAGATTTCTTATTTGAAATCTTAATTTGTCTAAAAATTCCGGAGATACATCGGGATTTATTTGGGTAGGTGTAGAAATGGCGAATGGATTAGTTGTACTTTCTAAAATTTTTCCTCGTTCTTGCAGATAATAAAAAGAGATTGCCAATTCATAAAAGCAAAATTTTACCAATGGCAAATAGTAAGAGGTCCTTCTGTACGTCTTAAGTAGGGTAGTTACTGGCTCTATCAGTTTAAAAATATCTGTCATTTTTACTCCTTTTTCAAGTTTCCTTAAATGATCTTATTACTATGTTAAAATAAAATCAATGAGAGAGTTTAGCGCGCAGGCAATTGTTTTAGACAAAGAAGACTATGGCGAAGCTGATGGGAAGGTTTTTTTGTATGGTCCGGAATATGGGAAAATAGTCGCCAAAGTGAAAAGCATTAAAAAACCACTTTCCAAATTAAACAGCCACTTAGAGCCTTTTAACTTAGTGAGCGTGAGGATTATCGATCGCGGACCGCAGATTGTTGACGCGCTGACAATAGAAAAATTAACGCCAAGCTGGGGATTGGCCAAGTTTTTAAATTTTATTAAGGAAATTACATTTGAAGGCCAATCCGATCCCCAATTTTGGGGTATGATAAAACAGGCAATAGTATCCGGCAAAATTGATTATAAAAAATTTTTAGCGGCACAAGGATTTGACCCAAAGTTCGCTCTTTGTCAGAATTGCGGGGAGCCTAAACCAACCTATTTTTTCTTTCAAAGTCATGATTTTTGGTGTGGGCAATGTTTTTCAAAATCCCAATGTTCAAGTGGTTTCTTAGAATTATCTTAATCTTAGCTTTTGGTCTGGCTGTATTCGCTGGTTTTTATTGGTATTCAACGGATAGCGCTAGCGGCGTAGAGATTGTTTTTCAAATGAGTAATGAGCAAACTATTAAAGTTGGTCAGCCTTTTGATATTACAGTTAATGTAATTAATGATTCAGATAATATTTTGGGCTCTTCCAAATTAACTTTAGTTTTGCCTGAAGGAGTTGTTTTTGCTGGAGAAGAAGAGGATAAAAATATTACTAATAAAGTTTTAGGGGATATTGGTGTAGGCGGTATGAGCAGTCAAGATTTTAAATTGATTGTTTTAAATAATCCTAATTCTATAAAAAATATAGAAGCGGACTTAATTTATAACATTGGCGTCACTTCTTCTCGTTTTGAAGAGAAAAAAGATTTTAATTTGATGATTGGGGAATCGGCTATTGACTTGAAGCTGGAAGTTCCGGAAAAGACTTTAAGTGATGATAATTTTGAAATAAAAGTTTCTTACAAAAACAATTCTGATGTTAATGTTCGCGATTTGGAATTAAAAATAGATTATCCGCCTGTTTTTAAATTTAATAAATCCACCTTAAATCCTGATGATGGCAATGATGCGTGGGATTTAGGTGGTTTAAATAAAAAATCAGAAAATAACTTTTCTATTATTGGGAGCTTGATTGCCCAGCCTAATACGAAAGTTGATTTTAAAGCTCATTTGCGAATGTCTATTTTAGGGCAAGTTTATAATATTAATGAACAAGTTGTCAGCACAACGATCGATGCCTCTCCGTTTGAAATTAATATTAATTTAAATGAAAGCGACAATTATTTAGCAAAACCAGGCGATGTTTTAAATTATGTAATTACCTTTTCTAACCAGCTTTCCAGCTTGTCGGCACAATTAAGCGGGGAGATGCTCGACTGGAATGGGGCGGGGAATTATTCTTTGAATTGGAATAATCCTGTTTCGCCGGTCACTTTTCAGGCAAAGGTTAAACAAAATTATTCAATTAAAAGATTGGGAGATAAAAACTTTTTAATAAAAGCATCGGCTGAAGGTCGCTTGGACGATAAAATTAGCGTTGCTAAGTTAGAGACAAAAGTTGGCGGAAAAATTGATGTGAAAGCGAAAGGTTTTTTTCGTGATGCCAGCGCCGGTATTTTAAATAAAGGATCGTTGCCGCCAAAAATTGGACAGGCGACTGACTTTACAATCCACTGGTTATTAAGTAATTACGGAACTGATATTAAAAATGTGAAAGTGAGCGCTGTTTTGCCGGAAGGTGTGGAATTTACCGGTCAGACTAAGAGCAGTTTGTCTGTTGGGCCTGTTTACAATGCTTCTGCTCGCGAAGTAAGCTGGAGTTTGGAAAGAATTTTAGCGACATCGGGCGCGCTTGGCGATCCGATTGAAGCAGTTTTTCAAATTACATTGACGCCAACGGCGGCGATGGTAGGGAAGAATGCTTTACTTCTTAATCCGACGCAAGTTGTAGCAGTTGATGAATTTACAGAGCAAATTTTAAATTCTTCTTCGCCAGAAGTTACGACGGCATTGCCAGATGATACTACGGCTAGTGGGCAGGGTGTTGTTGTAAAATAAATTTTGATAAAGCCATCCGCACTCACCTCTCGCCAAGCGTTCCGGCTTCGCCCCGCACCGAGCTTTGCTCTAGTGCGGGGTTAGAAATAAATTCTTGTTCGTTCGTCGTCGGTAGAAATAGCACACAAAAAAACAACTCAACCTGGCGGGATTCAAACAAGTTCTTTTTGTGTGCCTACCTTCCTCCTCACTCATGAATTTATTTAACCTGCACTTCGCTTACACTTGGCTCGAGATGAGGGTGAGTGGCTCCTAAAATTCAATATCTAAAATAAAACAAAAACCCGCCTGCAGTTGTGGCGGGTGAGTCCTTTTATTAATTTTTTACTACTCTAATTATATCACCAACATCAAAACTCAATCTTATTATCTCTTCTTGTTGTGTTTCTTGTCTTATTGAGTAGAGGTTGAAGCGTAATTGAATATCTAAGTGTCTGGGTTTTTCCCTCATAAAATCGTCTAACATTTCTTGAGCTTCTTTTCCGAATTCCGTTGATATTACTATCGCGGTTCTTTTTCTAAAGAGTTGAGCGCATGTGAGAGTGTGATAATCCATTTCATCTCCTCCAAAAAAGTTTTCAAAAAGCATTTATATATTAATTGTAAATATAAAATATGTCAACCCTATCAAATAATTAACAGAATCTTTATAATGAATATATTAAATATGGACAAGATGGAAAAAATTATCAGTTTATGCAAGCGCCGGGGGTTTATTTTTCCCGGTTCGGAAATTTATGGCGGTTTGGCCAATTCTTGGGATTACGGCCCGCTTGGCGTGGAGTTGAAAAAGAATATTAAAGATGAGTGGTGGGAGCTTTTTGTTCGTGGCAGAGGTGATATGGTAGGTATTGATGCCGCCCTTATTATGAATCCAAAAGTTTGGGAAGCGAGCGGTCATGTTAAAGAATTCACTGACCCACTGGTTGAGTGTAAAAAGTGTCATCAGAGATTTAGAGTTGATCAAATTTATGAAAATTGGGATAAATTACAAGCAGAAGAAAAAGATGTTTGGCATGCCCCCCCTTGCCCGAATCCTAATTGTAGAGTGATGGAAAACTGGAGTCCTCCGTTGTCAAGCCCTAAAAAATTCAATTTATTATTTAAAACATTTCTTGGGCCGACAGAAGACGCATCGGCGGAAGTTTATCTGCGTGGAGAATTGGCGCAGGCGATGTTTGTTGATTTTCCAAATGTCCTTCAGACAACTAGAGAGAAACTGCCCTTTGGCATCGCTTCTCAAGGCCGAGTTTTTCGCAATGAAATTACTCCGGGAAATTTTATTTTCCGCACCCGCGAATTTGACTTGATGGAGTTTGAATATTTCGTCCGAGAAAGCGATTGGCAAAAGTATTTTGAGTATTGGCTGGAAGAAATGAAAAAATGGCTCTTCCATGTTGGCGTGAAAAAAGACCATTTACATTTTCATGAGATTAAAGATGGTGAACGCGCTCATTATTCTAAGCGCACTGTTGATATTGAATACGATTATCCGTTTGGTCAAAAAGAACTCTATGGCTTGGCTTATCGCACTGATTTTGACCTAAAAAATCATCAAGAGAAAAGTGGCCAGAATTTGACTTATACCGACAAAGAAAATGGAGAAAAATTTTTACCCCATGTGATTGAGCCGACCTTTGGCGTTGATCGCACTGTTTTAGTGGCACTGCTCGAGGCCTATCATGAGGAAGAAGTAGAAGGGGAAACTAGGGTTATATTAAAATTTCCACACTGGATGGCGCCCTATAAAGTTGCTGTTCTGCCTTTGTCTAAAAAACCAGAATTATCAACAGTTGCAGAAAAAATTTGTGACGACCTGCGCAAGAATTTTGTTTGTGATTACGATGAAACTCAAAGTATTGGCAAGCGTTACCGACGCCAGGACGAAGTCGGCACTCCATTTTGTATTACAGTAGATTTTGATACACTAAACGATCAGGCAGTTACAGTACGAGATAGGGACACAATGAAACAAGATAGGATTAAAATAGAAGATTTAAAAAATTATTTAAATGGCAAACTACAATAAAATAGTTTTACCAAACGGATTAAGGATTATTACTATTCTGAATAAAGAAGCTTTAGCCACCACTTTTTTAGTCTTGGTTGAGGCCGGCTCTAAATACGAAACAAAAGAAATAAACGGTCTCTCCCATTTTCTTGAGCATATGTGTTTCAAGGGTACATTGAAAAGGCCGATGGCAATTGATATTTCCACTGAGCTCGATTCGCTCGGCGCCCAATACAACGCCTTCACTTCCCAAGAATATACCGGCTACTACGCTAAAGTTGAATCCCATAAATTAGACAAAGCTTTGGATATAGTGACTGATCTTTACATGAATCCAGTTTTTGATGTCAATGAAATTGAAAAAGAAAAGGGGGTGATTATTGAGGAGTTGAATATGTACGAAGATTTGCCGATGCGAAAAGTGAGTGAAGTTTTTATGGATCTGCTTTATGGCAACCAGCCAGCCGGTTGGGATGTAGGTGGGAAAAAAGAAATTATTAGAATTTTAAATAGAGAGGATTTTTTGAAATACCGTGGCCAACATTATTTAGCCAAATCAACTTTGATTGTTGTGGCTGGGGCTTTTGATGAAAAAGATATAATTAGTAAAATTGAAAAAGGTTTTGGCCATATTGGGGATACGGAAAAAGGAAAAAAGTTGGCTGTGGTTGAATCACAAACTAAGCCCGCGGTGAAAGTTAAATATAAAGAAGTTGATCAAACACATATTATATTAGGTTGCCGTGCTTTTTCCTTGCGTGATTCGCGTCGCTATATTCTTGATGTTTTAGCTGATGTTTTGGGTGGTGGTATGAGTTCGCGCCTTTTTCAGAAAGTCCGTGATGAACTTGGCGCCGCTTATTATGTAAGAGCTGAAGCTGATTTATTTACCGATCATGGCTATCTCGCTGTTTCTTCTGGGGTTGATCACGCAAAATTGGAAAAAGTAATTGAAACAGTATTGGGTGAGATGAAAAAACTGGCTACAGATTTAGTCCAACCAGATGAATTGCAAAAGGCGAAAAATCATTTAATTGGGAAGATTATTTTAGGTTTAGAATCTTCTGATGAACTAGCATCTTTTTATGGCGGTCAGGAAATTTTAGGCGAAGAAATTGTTATTCCTCAAGAATTAATAAAGAAAATAGAATCTGTTAAAGCGGAAGAAATTTTGACTCTCGCCGGTGAGATTTTCCAGGATTCAAAATTGAATTTAGCCCTAATCGGTCCCTTAAAAGATGCAAGTAAACTAGAGAATTTATTGCATTTTTAGATAAAATATTGTAATATTGTGAGGAATGAATCCCGTTAGAGATGACCCATCTATGAAACATAATTTATTTTTTAAAAAAATCAGACAAGACGCCCTAGTCCTGCGTATTTTTTACGAAAACGCAAGGCGTTTTCTATCTCTAACGGGATGAATAACGGAAATAACGGATTAGAGATATCTTGGGCCAGTCTTTGGCGTATTTTGGCAATGATAGCGTTGGCATTTTTTGCTTATCTAACTTTTGATGTTATTATGGCTCTTCTTCTGGCTATCGTTATTTCTACCGCTATAGACGCGCCAGTTACCTGGTTGGAAAAAAAGAGGATTCCTAGGATTTTAGGTACGCTGGCGATATTTTTATTAATATTCGTAGTTTTAGCTGCTATTGTTTATGCGATTGTCCCGCTCGCTCTTTCTGAATTCACTAATTTTTTGGTAAATGCTAAGGAATTTTCCAATCCAGTTGTCGATTATTTTAAGGCCTCAAATTTCTTTGATAATCTAAATCAAAATCTCGGCCAACTTACTGACACCTTGATTAGCGGCAATGTTTCTTTGTTGCAATTGGCCGGACATTTTCTTGGCGGCGTTTTTTTGGCAATTTCTGTTTTGGTTTTATCTTTCTATTTAACTGTTGGTAAAGACGGAGTAGAAAAGTTTTTGAGTGCCACTTTGCCAAGCGCTTATGAAGATTACGTTTTAGATTTATATCACCGCACAAAAAGCAAAATTGGTCGTTGGTTGAAGGGGCAGATTGTTTTGAGTTTGGTGGTTGGATTGGTTGTGTTTATCGGTCTTTGGTTATTGGGCGTAAATTACAGTTTATTACTTGGAATTTTAGCTGGTATTTTTGAGTTAATTCCGTTTGTTGGACCGATCTTCAGTGGCGCTACTGCTATTTTGTTGGCCAGTTCTGAATCACTTTCCACGGCCTTTTATGTATTTATTCTATTTATTGTCGTTCAGCAGATTGAAAATCACGTAATGGTTCCAGCAGTGATGCGCTTTACAACCGCCCTAAACCCCGTCGTAGTTTTGATCGCCATTTTACTTGGAGGAAAGGTCTTGGGATTGGTTGGTTTAATATTAGCCGTGCCAGTGGCAGTATTTGTTCAAGAATTAGTGGAGGATTGGACGCAGTGGAAGGTAAAACGCAGGGGTCTAGGATTATAAAACCCCTGCGTTTTATCCTGAGGTTTCAGCCGAAGGATCTTATGAGATTCTTCTTTTTCTCTATATCAAATATCACTATTCGTGACGATCGTCACAAAGTGAGACTGTTTGTGGATAACTTTAAAACAAAAAACTCGCGAGTGGCCGCGAGTCGTAGTTTCATCTCAAAAGAGCTTTAATATTAGTCCTTTCTTTTTCCAGAGTTTCTATCGGCCAATTTAGAACAATTTCAATATACGAAGCAAATACATCAGGAGTGCTACCTGACATATTAATTAATCTTATTTCTCTAGTCCATCTTTGTAGTTTTCTTGCCAGTTCTGTTGCTACATTTATTCTTTCTACGGCCGTCCAATCCTTGCTTATGTTCAAAATGTCCATTCACCTCTCCTTTCAAGTCTAGATCATTATAGTGTATAATAAAAAACTACTTTGTCAAATAGCCACTAGCACAATGTTTCGTAGGGGAGATAGTGCAGTTCCCGTAGGAGCGGGACGAAGCAGAAAAAGCTAGGTTGTCCTGACGTAGGAAGGACTTTTTCTGACGAGTATAGGAAAATTTTTCGCTGGAAAAAATTTATCTGTCTCCCTATAGAAATATTGTGCTAGTGGCTGAAAAGTGAAAATTATTTTATAATACTGCTATGTCAAAGTTCTATCAAACAACCTCCATCGCTTACGTAAATGGTGCGCCGCACCTTGGTTTTGCATTAGAATTGATTCAGGCGGATGCGGTAGCCAGATGGCATCGGCAAAAAAATGACGACGTATTTTTTTTGACTGGCACCGACGAGCACGGCGCGAAAATTGTAAAAGCAGCTGAAGAGGCTGGAATGGAAGTAAAAAGTTTCGTTGATCAAAACGCGGAAAAATTCCGCGCGCTAAAAGAAATTCTAAATTTATCTTGGGATGATTTTATTCGTACCTCAGATCAACAAAAACATTGGCCAAATGTTGTCGAATTGTGGAAAAAATTAGAACAGGCAGGTGATATTTATAAAAAAAATTACAAAGGTCTTTATTGTATTGGCCACGAAGCTTTTGTGACAGAAAAAGATTTGGTTAATGGAATTTGTCGCGACCATAATAAGGAGCCAGAAATAATAGAAGAGGAAAATTATTTTTTCCGACTAATAAAATACGGCTCCCAAATTAAAGCTTTAATTGAATCCAATCAAATCAAAATAATCCCCGAAACACGCAAGCACGAAATTTTAAGTTTCATCAATCAAGGATTAGAAGATATAAGTTTTTCCCGTCCAAGAAAAGATTTACAATGGGGAATTCCAGTGCCGGGAGATGATGATCAAACTATTTATGTTTGGGCGGATGCGCTTACTAATTATTTATATCCTAAGGATAAATGGCCAGCTGACGCGCAATTTATTGGCAAAGACATTCTTCGCTTTCACACATTATTTTGGCCAGCGATGTTGCTTTCGGCCAGATTAGATTTACCTAAAAATATTTTTGTGCACGGCCACATAACTGTTGATGGTCAGAAGATGTCTAAAACTTTGGGCAATGTAATTGATCCCGTGGAATTGGTTAAAAAATATAGTGTGGATGCCGTGCGTTATTATTTATTACGAGAAATTGCGCCAACTGACGACGGGGATTTTTCTTATAAAAAGTTTGAGGAAAGATATAATGGCGATTTGGCAAATGGACTGGGAAATTTCATCGCTCGTACACTTACTTTGGCTCAGAATATTAATGTTAATAATATAGTGACATCGGATGTCACTATATTGGAAAAAATAAAAACGACAAAAAGAATTGTTGATGAAAAAATGGGGGAATATAAATTTCACGAAGCATTGGCGGCGCTTTGGGAATTAATTAGTTTTGGGGATAGATATTTAAACGAAAAAAAACCATGGTCCTTAGACAATAATCAGGATAAAGAAAATATTATTTGTAATTGTTTATTTATTTTAAAGAATGTCGCTGAATTTCTAAGCCCATTTTTACCAGGAACTTCAGAGAAAATATTAAAAAGTATACAGGAAAACAAAAAAAGAGAAATTTTATTTCCTAGAATATAAAATTTACTCAACTAACTTGCGATCGCATATTAGTTTAGTAGACTTTTTATTTTATTTATTACATTATAAAATATTATGATTTTTGACGCGCATACCCATATCCATTTTCCGGCTTATGATAAAGATCGAGACGAAGTTATAAAAAGAGCTCAAGAAGCGGGGGTAAAAATGATCACTGTTGGCACTAATTTAGGAACTTCAAAAACTGCGATTGAGATTTCCGAAAAATATCCGGATGATATTTGGGCGGCTGTTGGTTTTCATCCAAGTCATGCTTTGCCTCGCCGAAGTCTTGGCGGAGGCGGGTGGTTCTTCGATAAAAACGAACTAAGAGAGCCAATTCACGAAGCTTTTCATATTGATAATTTAAAAGAAATTGCCGGTCATCCAAAAGTGGTGGCGATTGGGGAATGTGGCTTAGATTATTATCGAATTAATAAAATTGCAGATTACGAATTACAGACTAAAGAGAATCAGAAAAAAGTTTTTTTAGAGCAAATAAAACTAGCCCAAGAACTCCAAAAACCTTTGATGATTCACTGTCGTCCGTCAAAAAATTCAGACAATGCATATGAAGACCTAATCTCTCTAATAAAAAGTTTTAATCTATCTAAAGTTATACATTTCTACGTCGGCTCCCTAAATATAACAAAAGAATTATTAAAACTGGGCTGTAGTTTTACTTTTGGTGGTGTCATTACTTTTGTGCGGGATTATGATGAGGTGATTAAATTTTTACCGATAGAAAATATTTTATTGGAAACAGATGCTCCTTATGTTTCGCCAGAACCTTATCGTGGCCAAAGAAATGAACCGTCTTACATAGTGGAAGTGGCTAAAAAAATTGCTGCATTGAAAAATATTTCTGTGGGGGAAGTAATTCAAAAAACCACGGAAAATGCTAAAAGAATTTTTCAAATTAATTAAAAAACCCTCGTCCTAACGGTCGGACGAGGGCTCGTTGCTTGGGTTGATTGCTGCGTTTTCTCGCTCTGATATCTCAGATATTCCTCGCGAGTCTGCTTTGCGCTAAGCCAACTTGCGTCAGAATTCTGGACGATACATTTGTATCCATACGATATCTCGCGGCGCTATCATACCAAGCTTTATTTCGCACTCCTTTAATTATAACATAACATTAACCACTGTCAATAGTGTCATGTTAACGACAATATATCATAATATTTATAATGAAAAGCCCAGCCTTCGCCAAGGCTTCGGCGGGCAAGCAAGTTATGAAATACAATCCCCAAAAAATTGAAAAGAAGTGGCAGAAGAGATGGCTTGACGAAAAAGTTCATAAAGTCAGCGAAGAAACCAAAAAACAGAAATATTATCAATTGGAGACCTTTCCATATCCTTCAGCGGCTGGCTTGCACGTTGGCCATCCTAAGGGGTATATAGCAGAAGATATTCATGCTCGATTTATGCGTATGAAAGGTTATGAGGTTCTTTACACAATGGGCTGGGATGCTTTTGGTTTACCTACTGAAAATTATGCGATTAAAGTTGGAAAATCTCCACAGGAAGTGGCTAAAGATAATATTAAAAACTTTAAAAAACAATTAAGAATGTTTGGTCTTTCTTATGATTGGGATAGAGAGATAAATACCTCCGACCCTTCATATTATAAGTGGACACAGTGGATTTTCATTCAATTATTTAAAAAGGGGCTAGCTTATAGAGCCAAAGCCAAAGTAAATTGGTGCCCCCAAGATCAAACTGTTTTAGCAAATGAGCAAGTGGTTGACGGGAAATGTGATCGTTGCGGCAGTCTGACAGAACAAAAAGAGATGGAGCAGTGGTTTTTAGCTATTACAAAATATACCGAACATCTTCTTGAAGACTTGAAGGGATTAGACTGGCCAGAGGCAACAATTAAGAGACAACAAGATTGGATTGGAAAATCAGAAGGAGCTTTAATAAAATTCGAAATCCGAAATTCGAAATCCGAAATAGAAGTTTTTACAACTAGGCCGGATACGCTTTTCGGAGCTACTTACATGGTTCTCGCGCCAGAAAATCCTCTATTGGCAGATGGCAAATTGCAAATAGCGAATAGAAAAGAGGTGGAAAAATATATAGAAACGGCAAGCCATAAGACAGAATTAATGCGTCAGGAAGATACGAAAGAAAAAACAGGCGTAGAATTGAAGGGAATAAAAGCAATAAACTCCGCCACTGGCGAAGAAATTCCAATTTGGGTAGCAGATTATGTTTTGGGAAGCTATGGTACCGGAGCTATTATGGCAGTGCCAGCTCATGATGAACGGGATTTTGAATTTGCTAAGAAGTTTAATTTACTGATTAAAGAGGTTGTAATGCCAAACATTGTAGATAGGAAAAACCCACCAGTAAAAGGCAAGAAGTTTGTTGAAAGAGAAAATGTACACGCGATTGTTAGGAATCCTAAAACAGACAAATACCTTGCTCTCAAATGGAAAAAGTTCAATTGGATTACTTTTCCAATGGGCGGGATAGAAAAGGGCGAAGACCCTATTTCTGCTGCAAAAAGAGAAGTTCTCGAAGAAACTGGATTTATCAACTTAAAACTTGTCAAAGTTTTGGATGGACGAGTTCGTGCCGAATATTTCGCCGCTCATAAAGACGAAAATAGAGTGGCTTATACAATAACTGTAGTTTTCGATCTTATAGATTACGAGCAGAAAAATATTAATCAAAAAGAAAAAGATGATCACGAAATAATTTGGCTTGATAGGTCAAAATTAAATTATGAAAATATGACTCATGCGGAGTCGGATATTTGGAATTTAAAACTGAACGGCGAAAATATATACACGGGAAGTGGTATTTTGGTTAATTCCGGAAAATTTGATGGCATGGACTCAGAAAAGGCAAAAGAAAAAATTATCGAATTTGTAAAAGGTGAAAAAGTTACAAAATATAAACTTCGCGACTGGTCTGTGTCTCGGCAAAGATACTGGGGTGTGCCGATTCCGATGATTCACTGCGAAAAATGCGGTATCGTTCCCATTTCGGAAAAAGATTTGCCGATCAAACTTCCGAAAATTGAAGATTATCGGCCAAAAGGTAAACCGCCTCTGGCCAGCTCGGAGAAATTTATCAATGTTAAGTGTCCAGAATGCGGCGGGCCGGCAAAAAGAGATCCGGAAACTCTTGATAGTTTTGTTGACTCGTCTTGGTACTACCTGGCCTATGTCGCGCCAGAAATTTCAAATTTTAATTTCCAAATTTCAAATATTAATTACTGGATGCCAGTTGATCTTTATGTAATTGGGGCGGAGCATACAGTTTTGCATCTTCTTTATGCTCGATTTATTACAAAATTCCTTTTTGATAATGGTTACTTAAATTTCAAAGAACCATTTATTAAACTTCGCCATCTCGGACTAATTAGAGGTGCCGATGGGCAAAAAATGTCCAAGAGCAAAGATAATGTTATAAATCCCGATCCGTTAGTTGAACAATGGGGCGCTGACGCAATCCGTCTTTATGAAATGTTTATGGGCCCGTTTGAAGATGGTCAGCCTTGGGATCCGAGGGGGGTGGTTGGCACTTATAGATTTTTGAATAAAATATGGGGTTTAAAATTAACGAATAACGAATCTATTACGAATAAACGGATACAAAAACTACTCCATCAAACGATAAAAAAAATTACTGAAGACATTCAGAACTTTAGTTTCAATACAGCAATTTCCGCGCTTATGATTTTTATTAACGAAATAGATAAAAATGGAATTTTTAAATCTCAATACGAAACTTTATTAAAAATTTTGTTTCCTTTTGCTCCACACATTGCTCAAGAACTTTGGGAGAGCCTCGGAAACGAAAATTTATTGGATTATGAATCTTGGCCGACTTGGGATGAAAAACTGGTTCAAGATGAAGATTTTGAGTTGATTATCCAGGTTAATGGAAAATTGAGGGGTACTGTTTTGGCGGCGAAAAATATTTCTCAAAAAGAAGCGGAAGAGTTAGCTCAATCACAAGAGTTAGTAAAAAAATGGCTTCAAGGCAATATTAAAAAAATAATCTTCGTGCCCAATCGACTTATTAACTTTATTGTCGAATAATTTGTGTTATTATTAAGCTATGTTTAATAAAAAAGAAAGTTTCTTGAAGCAGTTATTATTAGTGGGTAGCGTGGTACTTATTTTAGCGGTGCTTGCTTTTGGTAGCGGTATTTTGTAGAATACCGGAGTGTTAAAATTCTTCCTTTGGCTTTTCTTCGTTGTTGGCGTTTTGTCATTCATATACGAAGACTCACAGCCAATCCTCAATATTTTTAATAAGTTAGATTTTTATAGCAGCTCCAGTGCGAAGGAATTTTTAGGTTTCCAATCAGAAGATCCCTCCGTTACCGCTACTTTGAGAGCGTATCAGAGGAGCATGTTTCCTTAGTTGATTAAGTATTAATTCTCCTATATAATATTTCTAGTTTAAATTCTGAACTTTGAAAGGGGGATTTATGAAAAAACTGCAGTTTTCACTAAAGGACTGTTTAGTATTTATTTTCGCGATTAGTTGTGCCTTAGGAGGTATTCGTTGGTTTTGTGTAAAAGCTCATATTTATGAATTTTTCAAAACAAATCCTTGGCCGTCACCATATGCCTATGCAATATTAATATTTTGTGCTGGCGCATTTATTTTTATGGGAATCTGGTTCCCATATTTCTATGGATATAGAAAAGAGTCTGCTTGTATTTGCACTAAAAAATGTGACTGCCAAAATCCACCATTATCACATTAGTTGTGTTATAAGCCCCATCCAACGGGGCTTCTATTTTGTTTGGATTTTAGATTTTGGATGATTATGTTTTGTAGAACCCCACCCATCTTTACTCGTAAAGTTAAGCGAAGTGCAGATTAAACAAATTAGCGAGCGAGGAAGAATGACATAGAGAAAAAACACTTGCCGAATCCAGAACTATGGGAGTTCGACTCCCATAGTTCTGTTGAGTTGTGTTTTTCTCGTTATGTCAGACGAACGAGCGAGTAATAATTTGTTTCTAATCGGAACGCTTTGCGAGAAAGATGGGTGGGGTTCTTAAAAAGAGATCCTTCACTTTCTCTCCGCCAACAAAACCTTCACCTCAAATTCTTTTTTATCGCGCAAAACCTTCAAATCTAAATTATCTCCCACAGACATCTCTTCCAAAAAATCTTGAATCGTTTTTTCACGAGTTATTTTCTCACCGTTACATTCTAAAATAATATCTTTATCACGAATGCCGGCTTTGTGCGCCGGGCTGTGGGGAACTACTCCGTGAGTATGCGGCCCTTGTCCCATCACCAAAGCGCCATAGTCTACGGCAAGTTTCATTTTTTCTTTCATATTGTCGTCTATTGTTATATAGCGAAGACCAAGCATCGGTCTGGTAATCCGCCCATGTTTTTTTAAATCCTCCAAATCTCTCTTCACTGAATTAATGGGCAAAGTAAAATTCAGATTTTGCGCGCCGAAAACAACGGCCGCGTTAATGCCAATTACTTCGCCGTCCATATTCACCAACGGCCCTCCGGAATTTCCTGGATTGATTGCGGCATCAGTTTGGATTAATCCTCTAAGCTCTTGCATCGCCGGCATCTCGTTTGGATTTTGAGAAGGTGCGGCGGCTTGAATTGAGCGTGAAAGTCCAGAAACAATTCCGTATGAAACAGTATTTTTAAACAAACCAAGGGCGTTGCCAATCGCCAAAACCGGCAAACCTAGTTCCAAGACGGAGGAGTCCCCAAGCTCTACTACTGGTAATCCATCGGCTTTAATTTTTAAAATCGCAATATCTTCAATCGGATCGCGCGCCAAAATTTCTGCTGGATATTTATTTCCATCATCGGTATAAACGACATACTCGGCTTTATTGTCCGCCACTACGTGTTTGTTGGTAATAATAATTCCATCTTCATGGACAATAAATCCCGATCCACTGCCTATTTTTACCATGCCATGGGCGTCAATTAATTCTTCGGGAATTTCATGTTTTTCCGGCGCTTCCCATGGGAATATCGGTGTTGCGTTTTGGGGGATTTCTTTTTCCACATCGGATTTCTTTTTAGAAATCACAATTGACACAACGGCCGGCATAATTTTTTTTATAATTTGAGGGATTGAATTTGTCATATGTATTCATAGTATAAGTTTATAGACATCTCGGCAACATAAAAAATTAAATCTTCATTGTCTTTAATGGACATTTTTGATATGATATATATCATGAACACTGTCGAAGAAATAAAAACAAAAATACTACCGATTCTTAAAGAGGCGGGGGTTATTCGCTCGTCTTTATTTGGATCATTTGCTCGTGGTGAAAATACGCAAAAAAGCGACGTAGATATTTTAGTAGAAATCAAAAAAAATATAAGTTTACTTGATTTTGTTGATTTGAAATTGAAATTAGAAGATATTCTGGGCAAGAAAGTAGATTTGGTGGAATATGGGGCAATTAAACCCTTTTTACGAGATGTAATATTGTCAGAACAAATAAAAATATTATGAGTCGTTTCGAAAAATTATTTTTGAATGATATTATTAAAAGCGCCGATTTAATTTATGAATATATAGCTAGTAAAGATTTTAAATATTTTGAGACAAGTCGTTTGTTGCAGGATGCTGTAATGAGAAGAATAGAAATTATAGGTGAAGCAGTGAAAAATATCTCTGATGAGACAAAAAATAATAAACCAGAAATATCTTGGAAGAAAATAGCCGGAATGAGAGATGTTTTAACCCATGAATATTTTGGCGTTAACATTGATAGAATTTGGAAAACCGCTCAAGAAGATATCCCCAAATTTAAGAAACAGATTCAGGATTTACTTGTATAGTTAGCTAGCCCCCTTTGCTTTTAAAGCTTGAAAATGGCATTTTTATTTAAATAAACTCAAATGAATTAGCTTATACAGCGACTTTATCTATTATCGAAAAGCCAGCCAAATACAATCCCTTGTTTTTATATGGCGGGACTAAAAAAGTTAATTTATTAGAAATTATTGTTAATGATTTTGAAAAAATATATAGAAAGCCAGTAATATATATTGAAGCAGAAAAATTTATTAATGAATTAGTTTGCGCAGTTAGGGAGAGAAAAAAAGATAAATTTAACCAAAAATATAGAAATACTTATTTATTAATTATTAATAATATTCAATTTATTGCTGGAAAATCATATTCCACTCAAGTATTAATTTCTATTCTTAAAGAGCTTGAGCATAAAGGCAGGCAAATTGTTTTATCGGCTAATTGCAATCCTAATTATATTAAAGGATTAGACGGAGAATTGAGATGTTATTGTTTTGGTGGCTTAATATTTAAAATATCATCATAAACTTTACTTTCTATAGAAATATATGCTATTATGTATTTGTTTTATGGTTACTAAAACAACAGAAAAATTAGGAATAGAATGTTTTATAAAATGGGTAGAATCTCAAGGGGGTAAACTTGAAAATTGTTCTCGGAAGGGTGTTGGTTATGATTTTGAGGTAATCCGGCCAAATAGCATTAAAGGGAGTTATGAGGTAAAGGGAACTAAAAAAGAATTAAATATTCCTGATATGAGTGTGAATGAGTTTGATAAAAAAGTTTTAAAAGCTGATTGGCTTTTTGTTGTGGGAAATGTACATAAAAATGGTGAGGAAAAATGTTACAAAATACCACGTGAAGCATTAAAAAAAGAGAATCTTAAATTAAAACAAACCTATCACATTCGTCTTTTTCAAAATAGATCTAAAATGGGGAAGTATCAAATTAAGGATCCTTTAGGTAAAATAACAGGTATTAAATAATCTTATGCTAAAAATTAAAGATAAATTAAAGATACCCAAACCATCTCCAGCGGAAGTTTTAAAATATTTAAAAGAATGGAGTCGATTAGATGACTATGTTTATGGAGATAGGAGTTTAGAAATGTTATTTAAAAAGTATCCTTTAAATAACAATCTTCACGAGATATTAATAAAGGTATGCGCATTAGACGCTCTTTATGGCGCAGGCGTGAGATTTTCTGGTTATTTGAATGTTGCCAGACATATTAAAAACTTAAAAATTGACAGCGATCTTAAAGAAAATGATCTAAAATTTGTTAATAAAATTGCTCTAATAAAAACCGGCAATAAAAAAAGAAATCTCTATTCTTTTGCGACAAAATATTGCAGTTTTCATAAACTAACAATTTATCCAATTTACGATTATTATGTAGAAAAAGTATTGATTCATTTTGGTAAAATTGATAAATTTGATAATTTCTCAAGAGAAGATTTAAGAGATTATTTTAAGTATAGAGACATTATTTTAAAGTTCATAAGTTTTTACAATTTAAACAATTTTAATTTAAAACAAATAGACCAATATTTATTTTTATTGGGGAAAAAGTATTTTCAAAAAAATTATAAAAAGAAATAATTTTTTTCGCCACTTCCATTTTCTTTAACTATGTATTAGAAATACTATATATGCCCCGTGCTACAACTTTGACCATTCGCCAGGGGCGAATGAATGCAAAGTGGCAAGGGACAATCTAAAGCTGAGAAAACAAATCAGTAAAAAGTCTAAGATTAATTATTAACCAATCAAAGTTGTAGCACAGGGTATGAAAAAAATAACAATCTCCGTAATCAAAGCTGATGTCGGTAGTGTTGGCGGGCACACCAAGCCATCGGAAAAAATGTTAGCTCGCATGCATGAGTTAATGCAGAAGGGCGTGGAGATCGGTTTATTGATTGACGGCACAGTAAAATATACTGGCGATGACATTTGCTTAATCATGAGCCATCAATGGGGAGTCGGCGCGCCACATATCCATCGCTATGCTTGGGATTGTTTTAAGGCGGCGACGGCCATTGCCGAACAACAGGGCTGTTATGGCGCCGGACAGGATCTTTTGGTAAACGCTCCGGCGGGAAATGTCCGTGGAGCAGGGCCAGCCGTTGCTGAAATAGAATTTACCCGCGATCGGGAAAACGCTGACCGTCCGGTGGAAACATTTTTAATTTTTGCCGCCGACAAATGCGGCTCCGGCGCATACAATCTTCCTCTCTACCAAGTTTTTTGCGACCCCATGCATAACGGTGGAATTTTATTAAGTCCAAAACTGCACAAAGGTTTTACTTTGCAAATTATTGATATGGACCATAAAGATGGCGACCGGATTATTAAATTGGATATGCCGGAAAGAATTTGGGACGCCGCCGCCTTACTAAGAGATATTGACCGCTATGCGATAGAAGCAATTTATTCTCGCTATAAACCGGATGAGCAGATCGTTTCTGTGTCGGCCACACGGCTTCACAATATCGCCGGAAAATATACCGGCAAAGATGATCCAGTGGCCATTGTTCGCACGCAGGGTATTTTTCCGGCGCCGGAGGAGGTTATTGAACCATACTATCTTGGACATTATGTGACGGGGGACGCGCGCGGTTCTCATATAATGCCAATTATGCCGGTGGCAATCAACACCACTGTGGCCGGCCCCTATTGCCACCCAATTGTCTCCTGTATCGCTTTTTCCATGGACACCGAAGGCAAATTTACCGAAGAAATAATTGACATTTTTGGCAACCCAATTTGGGAGGCAACTAGGCATAAAATAGCCAATAAAGCCGAAGAATTTCGCCGTCAGGGCTTTTTTGGTGTAACTATGGCCTCTCATCAAGAATTGGCTTATACTGGCATTGTTGATACGATAAATGCTTTGGATAAGG
>CAYIZY010000003.1:0-22516 GCA_964368235.1 uncultured Candidatus Saccharibacteria bacterium | reverse complement strand
TTATTTGGTTTAGAATCGCGACTTAAAAATGCTCTTAAATTACTTAAAAAATAATATTTATCATTTAGCGTTGGCTTTTCTTTCGGCGGTTATTTTTGGTTTTCCCTCATCTGTCAGTCGGCGGAAAATTTTTGTAGTGGGTGTGACTGGCACGAAGGGTAAGTCCACTGTTTTAGAATTGATCGGTTTTATTTTAGAGAGAGCGGGGAAAAAAGTGGCGATTAGCTCTTCAATACGAAACGGCGAATCCTCAATGACAATGCCCGGAAGATTTTTTTTACAGAGATTTTTACGTCGAGCGATTAATAATAATTGTGATTACGCTCTTATAGAAGTTACCTCACAGGGTGTTTTGCAAAATAGGCATCGGTTTATAAATTGGAGCGCGGCTATTTTTACGAATTTAGCTCCGGAGCATATTGAATCGCATGGTAATTTTGAAAACTACCGCGAGGCGAAGTTAGATTTCTTCCGTTATGTTTCCAATCTATCGAGGTCTCACCTCAATAGATTATTTTTAATAAATAAAGATGATGAAAATGCGCCCGCCTTCGCCGAGACTTCAGCGGGCAAGGGAGAAATTATTTTATATGGAAAAAGCGAATTGCCGAGCAAATTAATTGGAGAATTTAATAAATATAATATCGGGGCGGCGGTGGCTTTTGCCCGTTCACAAAAAATAAATGAAGATATTATTATTAAAGCGGTGGCGGAATTTTCTGGCGCGTCGGGGAGGATGGAGTTTATACAGAAAAATCCCTTTTCTATTGTAATAGATTACGCTCATACACCAGATTCTTTGCGTAAAGTCTACGAGACTTTACGCAAAGAATCTGAAAATTCAAAATTCAAAATTCAAAATTCGAAATTAATATGCGTTCTCGGTGCGGCGGGCGGTGGTCGTGATAAATGGAAAAGGCCGGAGATGGGGAAGATTGCGGAGGAATACTGTGATGAGATAATTTTGACGAACGAGGATCCATATGACGAAAATCCACACGATATTATAAATCAGATCGAATCTGGATTTTCGAAATTTCAAATTTCAAATTTCAAATTTCAAATTGTTTTAGATAGAAAAGAAGCGATTAAAAAAGCCATTAGTTTAGCCAAGCCAGGCGATGTAGTTGTAATCACCGGAAAGGGAAGTGAGAAGTGGATTCATCTGGCTAATGGCAAAAAAATTCCTTGGAGCGATAAGCAAACAGCCATTGACATTTTAGCGAGATTTGAATAGTATATCATAGAATCTAATCAACCTCCGTTCTTTGAAAAGGAAGAGATATAATGTCAAAACCACAAAAACTATCGTTGGTTTTCGGACCTCTACTTTTATTATCGACACTTATTCAAAGTATTGGCATTGATAATTTTTGGACCGGTTTTTTTGCTGGATTTTTTAGTATGGCTACTTTGGTAGTTGCTATAAATTTATCTTATAAAGCCGGTGTTAAAAATAGTTGTTTAGAAAAAGTAGAAAATGATTAATAATTTTATTAACCTCGCGTTGCGGGGTTTTTTTGTTTAATATAAATCTATGAGATTAACTTTTTATGGTGGCGTTAAAACTGTTACCGGAGCAAATTATTTGCTTGAGGACGGCAAGGTAAAAATACTGGTCGATTGCGGCCTCCAGCAGGGGAGTAATTTTTCTGAAAAACAAAACTGGAAGCCATTTTTATATGATCCGGCAGAAATTGATGCTGTTTTTATAACTCACTCTCATATTGACCATATTGGCCGCTTACCTGTTTTGGTGAAAAACGGTTTTAAGGGGAAAATTTATTCTACGCCACCCACTAAAGATGCGGCGGAGTTGTTGATGTTGGATTCCGATCATATTTTGGCCCAAACAGCCGAACGGCTAAAAATGCCTCCTTTGTTTTCGTCCGAAGATATTTCTAAAGTGATGGAGTTGTGGGAGGGTGTGGAATATTATCATCCCGTTCAGGTTGGAGACTTAGAAATTAATTTTTACAATGCTGGCCATATTTTAGGGTCTTCTTTCTTACTAATAAAAGACCCTTCGGCTAGCTCAGGGCGACCTGTTAAGGTCGTCTTCTCCGGCGACCTAGGTAATAGTCCCGCGCCTCTTTTGGGAGATAAAGATACTTTGCCGGAAACTGATTACTGCTTGATTGAATCAACTTACGGAAATCGTATTCATGAAAATTTATCGCAAAGAAAAGAGGCGCTTGAGGATGTCGTTGAGGACACGGTAAAACATGGGGGCGTACTTTTAATACCGGCTTTTGCAATGGAGCGCACGCAGGAATTAATCTATGAATTAAATGAATTGGCGGAACAAGGAAGAATTCCCCGATGTCCAATTTTTATAGACAGTCCGTTGGCGATTAAATTAATTGATGTTTACAAAAAACACCAAAAATATTTAAGTGTTCCCGTTAATTTTAACATTCCCGGAATAAAAATGACTCTTACGACAGAAGAATCCAAGTCAATCAATAATATTAAACCACCAAAGATTATTATTGCCGGATCGGGCATGTCGCATGGTGGAAGAATTCTACATCACGAACGTCGGTATTTATCCGATCCGAAAAGTACGATTGTGATAATTGGTTATCAGGCAACCGGATCACTTGGTCGGCAAATTTTGGACGGTGCTGATTCAGTAAAAATTTTTGGCGAGGACGTTCCTGTTAAATGCAATGTAAGAAATATTCCAGCTTATTCAGCCCACGCTGACCAACCCCAGCTTTTAAAATGGCTTTCTACACAGAAACAAAATTTAAAAAAGGTTTTTGTCGCTCAAGGCGAAGAAGTAGAAAGCAATGCTCTGTCCCAAAGGATTAAAGATGAGATGGCTATACCTACCGAAGTGCCGCAGAGGATTGGGGATAGTTATGAACTATAGATTTGTTATAATAAATTTATGGCCAAAGTCACTACTCATCATCATGTTCCCTTAGCCCATCGTTTCCGTTATAAGACGAAATATAAAATTGGCGTATCTGGTGCCGCAGAAACGGGACATTGCGCCATAGATGCGCTGGAAAAAGCTGAAGAAATTGGAAGGGAAATTGCCAAAGCCGGCATGACACTTTTAACTGGAGCTACAACCGGCATTCCTTATTGGGCAGCTAAAGGCGCAAAAGAAGAAGATGGTTACGTGATAGGTTATTCACCAGCAGCTTCTGAAGTCGCTCATATTAAAAGTTACCAGTTGCCGTTAGACTATCATGATAATATTGTTTATACCGGTTTTAATTATGCCGGAAGAAATTTACTGCTTATCAGGGCCTGCGATGCGATTATTACCGTTTGCGGAAGAATGGGAACGCTTAATGAATTTACAATCGCATTTGAAGATAATAAACCAGTCGGAGTTTTAGAGGGAACCGGTGGCACGGCTGATTTAATTCGTGATTTAATAGCCAAATCACATCGTGGACCGGGGAAGGTTGTTTTTTCTAACGATCCAAAAGAACTTTTGAAAATGGTTACAAAATTAATTGATAAAGACAAACAATACAATGGTTCCCATTGATTATCAGATAGCGTTACAACTAATTTTAGCTGTTTTTCTAGGCGCATTAATTGGATTAGAGAGGCAACTGGCTGGCAAGACAGCCGGTGTGCGCACTTACGCACTGGTTTCTTTGGGCTCAGCGCTTTTTTCTTATATGTCTAAATATGGTTTTGTGGAATTTTGGGGCGTGCCCGGTTTTGATCCTTCGCGTATCGCTTCGCAAATTGTTGTTGGAGTAGGTTTTATTGGCGCTGGATTGATTGTTTTTCATTCAGAGCGTGTGAAGGGTCTTACTACTGCGGCTGGCCTTTGGGTGTCTGCCGCTATTGGTATGGCGGTGGGATTTCGTCTTTACTCAATTGCCATTTTTGCCACTATTTTAACTTTAGTAATTTTTATTATACTTTGGATTTTTGAGCAGAAGGTGATGAGAAGGATAGAGCACATTAGAAAAGATGGTTAGGCACATAATTTTACCCGTTAGTTTAATGGCCGGAGCAATTATTGGCGCGGGCATGTTTTCTTTGCCGTATTTATTTCATCAAGCCGGAATTATTTTAAGTTTATTAATTTTAGCAGCGTTAACTTTTGTAGTAACTTTTATACATTTACTCTACGCGGATATCATTTTAAAAACTAAAGGTGAGCGCAATTTTGTAAGCTATACCAGGGAATACTTAGGGCTGAATGCTTCTAGAGTGGCATTTTTTATGTCTATCGTAGAGATGATAATTGTTTTAGTTATTTACCTTATTCTTGCATCAAAATTTATCGGAAGTCTCATACAATCTTTTTGGTCGCTCTATCCAGCTGACTCTTGGATCTCGGTAATTGTTTTGCTTTTCTGGATTGCGGGATCGATCGCTATTTTTTGGGATTTAAAAGAATTGTCTTTAATTCAATTTTTAATAACGGTGAGTATGGTCGTTATTATCAGTTTTGTTTTGATTTTTGCGGTATTTAATGGCGGATCAGAGAAATTATTTTCAGAAATTTATCCATTAGCCAATGGATTTAATTTTAATAATCTTTTTGTTTTACTAGGTCCGATTTTATTCGCTCTTTCTGGGAGGGTAGTTATTGTGGAAGTGATAAAATATTTTTCTCCCAAAAAACCTTTGCTGGAAATAAGGCGGTCAATAATTTTAGGGACAGTTATTCCAGCCATAATTTACGCCTTTTTTGCATTAAGCGTTCTAGCTCTTTCTGAATCGGTCAGTTTAGATTCTATTTCTGGATTAATTGGTAGCTTACCACCATTTTTAATTGCTTCTTTTAGTATTCTAGGATTATTGGCGATTTGGACATCTTATATCGCTGTTGGGTTTGACGTGAAAAATATTTTGCAGATTGATTTAAATTTATCTAATTTCAAATCTGGAGCGATTGTGGTTTTTTTACCGATCGTATTATATTTTGCCGGTTTGACCGATTTTATTTTTTTAATTTCTTTAGTGGGCGGATTATTTTTGACTCTGGAAAGTATTTTTATTGTGAAGATGTGGCAAAAATTAGATAAGAAAAATAATCCGCCAGCCGGCGGAGGGATATTTTTGTATATTGTAGTTTTTATACTTTGTATTACATTAATCTATGAGATATGGAAACTGCTTACCGGATTTTATTGATTAGTCAGGCGATTTTAATTTTTTTCGGACTAAAGCTATTAATTCGCAACTATGGAAGTCGGACTTCCATAGTTTTTGGGATGGTAATTTTGGGGTTAGTTGAATCTTTAATCGGATTTTTACAGGTGGTTTTTCAGGGATCGATTGGATGGTACTTATTAGGCGAGCCGCGTTTGGATATTTTAAATCCGGAAGTAGCAAAGACAATAGTCAGTGGGGGAGGGCGTTTACTTCGCGCTTATGGAACTTTTGTCCACCCAAATATTTTAGGAGCGTTTTTAGTGGTCAGTTTTTTGTGTTTGATTTGCTTATTTTTAACCCCGCACCCAACAAAAAATAATTTTGAACGGAGACTCTCGCTTTTTATTGGGTGCGGGGTTTTATTTTTCTTAATCTTGGGATTAATTTTAACTTTTTCCCGCGCTGCTTGGTTAGTAAGTTTTTTAATGGGTGGATTTTATTTAGGGTTGGAGTTTTTCAGAAAAAAACATTTAAGAGAAAAAATAATCTTTTTGGTTATTGTTATTTTTATTATTACTACCAGTTTAATACTTATTTTCCATTGGGTTATTTTTCCGAAAATCTATTTATCTGCCAGCGAACCAGCAATTCAACAGAGGATGGATTATTTAAAATTAGGATGGCAGAGTGTTAAAGAAAATCCCTTTTTTGGTGTTGGTTTAGGCCAGCCGATTTATAAAGGGCAAAATCAGCCAATCCACAATCTTTATTTACTAATTGCTAGTGAAACTGGATTGGTTGGACTATTTTTATTTTTTTTATTTATTTATTTTATATTTAGACATTCATTTGAAATTCAAGAAATAATATTTATATCAATATTATTTCTTGGTATGTTTGACCATTACTTATGGACCATTCCGGCTGGCCAATTGATGTTGTGGATAACTATTTTTAGTGTTGTTATATAATTGAGTTAGGAACTTCACAATTTCAAAACAGAGAAAGAGAGAAGAAGTCATGAGAAAGTCACTTCTAGTTTGCTTATCAATTTGCTTTGCTTTAATGCTATCTTCGCCAATCTTCGCACAAAAAAGCGGAAAAGGCGGGAAAGATAATAAAGGTCACGATCGCAGAGGCGATCGTGGTTATAGACGCGATCACGATATGAATCAAAATAAAGATAAAGATCGGGATCATCAAGCAAGGCGACATAATGATAATGATCGCCACCACCGTCATCCTCACCATTGGGGTGGTGATAGATCAAGTTGGAAGTGGTATGTAGGGACTGGCGGAGTTGGTTTTTATTATGGGCCGCGTTATGCGACCTGTCATAATTACTACTACCCGGTTGCTCCATGGCGGCCTCAAGTAGGCTACTCGCCGTGGATGAGTTATTACTACTTTTACAGCGCAGATCCTTGTCCGATTCACGGATATATCCACAGAGGTTATTGTCAGTATTTTTATGACGATGACGGCGGCTGTGAAGTATTTTATTTCTTTCCGTAATATTTATGATTTCTGATCTCTATGTATAGTCCTCCGATCCGTGTCGGGGGATTTTATTGTTTAGATGTTAGATTTTGGATGTTAGATATTAGGAACGACGCCCACCCCTCTTTTCCCGCAACCCGTTCCGCCTTGGCTTTACTTATGGTTGCTACGGAAAAGAGAGGGTGGGCTTGTTTGTTTTCTAAATTTAATATATAATAATTTAGGTTTTACGCCCCCTCGTTCTTTAAAAAGAGGAAGCCAATGAAGATTCCTTATGTGATAATTATTCCTTTTAAGTATAAAGATTTTAATGGGTTAAACCGGACCAAAAAATTAATAAATCCAAAAAGCGGCTAAAATCACTTAGTCAAAGTATAAAAGAAAAGTATCCTCAAGTTGACGTGAGAGTTTTATCTTTCTGCTTATTCGTAGATATTCCATCAAATGAAAATCATGATCAGATAGCTAACAAAATCAAGATTGAATTTGGCTATGAAATATGCCGAGGCGACAAATAAATCTTTCGAGCGATATAAAAAAATTAACCCTGGTGACTGACTAACTCTGTTCCCGGGGATTTTTATTTTAGTCACCCACTCCTAACCTCTCGCCAAGCATTCCGGCTTCACCCCGTGCTACGAGGCTTTTGTTTTGTTTTAGATTTTGGATATTAGAGAAAGTTCGTTGTGCTTCCGAGCCAAGTTAAGCGAAGTGCAGGTTAACCCCGTAGAACGGGGCGAAGCAAATTTTAGAGTGAATGAGGAACGAAGTAGAGAAAAATCACTTGTTTGAGCGAAGCGAGTTGTGTTTTTCTCGTTACTTCGGACGAAATCGAGCGATTCGCAATTTGTTTCTAACCCCGCTCTTTTACTAAAAAGGGCGGGGCGAAGCCGGAACGCTTGGCGAGGAGGCACAGCGAGTTTTCTCTTTCTACCATCCATGTTTAGCTGTAAGCGCATCATTCAAATATTTTATAGACCAAATGTAAGCGGCAGTACGCAAATCCACTTTAAATTCTTTGGCTGTTTTTATTACGCCTCCGGCGCCATTAACCATATATCTATTCAACTGCTTAAAAACTGTCGCTTTATCATATTGCGCTCCGGCAATATCCTGTTGCCATTCAAAATAGGAAACAGTCACTCCGCCGGCATTAGCGAGTATATCCGGCACGACAATAATTTTATTTTTTTTGAAAATCTGGTCAGCTTCAGGCGTAGAGGGAGAATTTGCTCCTTCTAAAATTATTTTCGCCGTGGTGTCAGCCGCCCATTTTTTTGTGACAGAATTTTCTTTAGCGCAAGGAGCGTCAATTTCATGATCTTTTTTTATTAAATCTTCAAATTTGATTTCTTCAGCTCCAGAAAATCCTTTTATTGTTTTATGAATATTTTTATATTCGTAAAGTTTTTTTACGTCAATTCCGTTTTTATTAAAAATTGATCCTTCTAAATCTGCCACTCCGACAATTTTCATGCCGAACTCCGGCGCGTGTATTGCAAAATGCGATCCAACATTGCCAAATCCTTGAAGCACCACTCTATTATTTTTTTCTCCTCTGACGACCCCCATTTTTTTAAGCGCGCGATAAACATATAATATACCAAGTCCCGTTGCTTCTTTCCGACCGGGGCAACCACCACCAGCTCGACTTAATGGTTTCCCTGTTACTACCGCTCCCGCTCCTGGATGGGGATGGAATTTTGAATAACGGGTGCAAATAATTCTCATAATTTCTTCATTAGTGCCAAAATCCGGCGCCGGCACATCAATGGTTGGCCCGATATTATCTCCAATTTCATCAACGAATTTTTCCACAATCGCCCTTATTTCGTCCGAAGAAAAATCTCTCGCGTTAATCGCAATACCACCCTTAGCGCCGCCGAATGGAATTCTTCTCTCTTCGTCTGGGCCGACCATCGCGCATTTCAAAGTCATTTCTGTGGCTAATGCTTTTAATGTGTCCACATCGCCACCACTTTCAGCGTCAAATCTAATCCCGCCTTTGTAGGGATTTCTCCCCGTTGGATAAGGATTGACATGACGAATGCGAAAAGCGGTAAAATGTTTCTTGCCAATTCTTAATCTTAATTCTAAAACCCTTTCAAAACTTTTTAGTTCATTGGCAACCCACGGCTTTAATTTGAGTAATTCGCTTGCTTCATCTATTTTATTAAAAACATTTTTTAGATATAAATTTGACATTGTTTTAGGACACTAATAGTATAAAATCAATTATGAATAAATACCTAATCAGTTTGACAGTTATTGTTATTATTTTAGTCGGAGCTTATTACTTGTTATTTACCAATCCGGAAGTTTTGAAAGTTTCTCAAACACCTACTTCTACTACTCAAACAATTAGAATTGGCGCCTTTGTGCCTTTAAGCGGAGATTACGCAATAATGGGCGAATCGGCTTTGGCCGGTGCGCAACTGGCGGTAAAAGAAATAAATGATGCCGGCGGAGTTAATGGCAATCCAATAGAAATTGTTTTTGAAGACGACCAATGCACTAAAGATGGTGGTGTGGCCGCGGCAACAAAATTAATTGTTATTAATGAAGCAACGGCTGTGCTTGGATCAATCTGTTCTCCTTCTTCGGAAGCGGCAGCAACAGTATCTCAAGTAGCTGGCGTTCCTATGTTAATTGTCGGAGCTAATTCTCTCAATTTAACTAAGACCGGTGAATATATTTTTAGAGTTTCGCCAACCGCTCTTGCTCAGGGAAAGTTTGTCGCCGAACATATTTACAAAACATTAAACAAAACTAAAGTATCTGTTGTCTTCGGAAAAGATGATTGGAATCAGACACTTGATGAATCTTTTATTGCTAGTTTCAAGGAATTAGGTGGAAGGGTTGTTTCTGAAACTGGATTACCAGTGAATGCCAGCAGTAAAGAAGTTAAAGATGCGGTGGTGAAAATCAATTATGCCAAGCCGGATTATATTTATTTACTAACTTCACCATCGATCCACGCACTATTAGTTAAAGAACTGAATGAGGCAAAAATCAAAACCCCAGTTTTGACTGTTGCGCCTAAATTTAATAATTTGGAAGAATTTAATAATCGGGTAAAAGATTTGACTGGCAAGGACGCAAATTTATTTACTCCGGTATTTTATGATGCGGTGAAAATGTTGGCTAGTATAATTAGCCAGACGGGTATCGATAAGAAATCCATTCGAAGTACTTTGGTGACGGCTTTATATGAGGGCGGTGTGTCTTCGGTAATTGAATTTGATGATAGCCGTGAGTTAAAAAATCCAACCTTTGAAGTGAAAAATTCTGCGGAAGTTGTTCCAACTGTTACAGCTAGTTCTACTGCTTCTTCCACGACTCCTTAGTATTTTAGTATCGCGCCATCCATTCCTTACTCGCTCTAAAATTTTTTAACCTGCACTTCGCTTAACTTGGCTCGAGATAAGGGTGGGCGGCTCTCTAGATATTCATAATTTAGGAAGCCACCCAGGGCCGCTGTTTCGTAGGGAACATCGCGTCCTCCTTCGCTAAAGCTACGGCGGGACAGGTAGGCCCCGAGGACGGGGCAAAGCAGAAAATGATTGGCGAAAGGTGAGAAGTGGAGTTCTTTCTTAAAATGCTATAATAAAAAAGATGACCACGAGGTTTTTGCTTCACCTTTTTATAATTTCTTTCTTACTAAATTTTGTCTGGGAAATTAGTCAAATGATTTTTTTTAGTGAATTAGGAATGGGAAGTTTAGCTGATTATGGAAACTTTCTAAAAATCCACTGGATAGTTTCTTTAAAAGACGCGGCGATGATTATTGTTTTGTATATTATAGTGGCCTTAATAAATCGTAACTGGCACTGGGGAAGGCATCTTTATAAAAAAAGATTATTTCCACTATTATTTTTAGGTGGAATTTGGGCGATTGGTATTGAATATTATCATGTCGTCTTAAACCAAGATTGGGCTTACATTAATTTAATGCCCTTAATTCCTGTTTTAAATATCGGTCTATTGCCAGTTTTGCAAATGTTAATTTTACCGGCATTCGCTATTTTATTATCAAGAAAAAGTTTATTTCCTTAAATGAGTAAGAAGGTTTTTGGTTTTAAGGTGGGGTTAGTAGTGAAATATTTTATTTTGGCGGATTTGGCTTTGTTGGCAGGTTGGGGATTGATTCAACCGGTTTTCGCTGTTTTTATTCTCGATCGTATTGATGGGGCAACAGTTCTGACGCTTGGTATCGCCGCCGCAATTTATTGGGGTGTGAAATCGGTAATCCAAATTCCCATTGCTCTTTTTTTAGACAGAACGCCGGGCGAGAAGGACGACTTTATTTTTGTGATTTGTGGATTGACGCTAGCCGGATTGACGGCTTTAAGTTTTATTTTTATAGACAAAATCTGGCAGTTTTATTTGGTGGAATTTATACATTCTTTAGCATTCGCTTTTTATATTCCCGCCTGGAACGGCATGTTCGCCCGCCACTTGGATAAAGATCACCAGTCGCTGGATTTTTCTTTGGATAGTACTTTGGTTGGCGTGGCGAGCGCAATTACCGGATTATTAAGCGGATTTTTTGTGACCTGGTTTGGCTACAATACAATTTTCGTTTTTGGTGCGCTATTTTCTTTTGTTAGTGCTTCGATAATTTTCCTGATGCCGCAAATCGTCTTTCCCCACCGCCGCCACAAGGGCGCAATCTTCCGCAACCACAGCCCGAAGGCTATTAATCGGTAAAATTTGACTTTTTATTCTCCATAGTTTATCATAATGGAGTTCCTTAAAATACAGAATTCAGCACCTCGTTTTCTCTCTGAAGTCCTAAAAGGATATGGAGAGAAAACCAAATAAGAAAGGAAATGTGGGTCATGGGTAAAAGCCAAAAGACGAACGGATTGTGGATGATGCAGAAGGGCGAGTTTGAGCAAAGTGTGTCCGATTTGGAGCGTGCAATCGTGGCAGAGGGCGGTAATCCCCGCCAACTGTTCGATTTGTTCCGCACCGACAAGGACTACACAAAGCGAATCGCCAGAATGATGCTTCGTAGAGGTCTGAAGAGCTCAATTGCGGTCAAAATAGCGAGGCTTGTTCTTGGTCGGAATGTCTTCGATGACGCTGATTGGATGAGCTACTACGACGCTAACTTGTCCAAGAAGCTCATCCGAGCCGTCGCAGAGTTTCCGTGGAGCGATGAGCTACTGAACAGTCCTTGTCCGTTCAACACGGACAAACTGGTCAAAGACACTCATTTTGCCTTCTTCGGGCTTCCCAGCTTGAATGGCAAAGCCCTCACAGTGCTTGGCTGGCACGATATTCATCCTGCCACAGGTCAACCGAAGTTCTACTTCAACCAAGACCCGTGGTATAAAGGCGAAGGCTACGCCAACAAAGCGGTCTGTGAGGCGAGGTGGTATCTTCTACTCAAGGACATCGTTCCTGGTTCAACGGACAAAATGCCCGAAGAACAGGAGAAGATGCTCCCGCCCGAGTATGAGATTCCCACCACCATCGCCGAGGTGACCAAGGACATTCTCTGTTTCCGCAAGACAGATGTCCGAGTCAATCCGAGCAGATGGGCACACTGCAAGGAAAAGACCTCTGACGGCTTTCTTTCGTGCGTCGGTCACTTCGCTGCCTGCGGCCTCTACGTCAGCATCTGGGACGGCAGCCGTTACTACTACATCGGTGTCGGTGCCTCTAGGAAGCTTCCTTCCTGAAGCTTGCGTGCTTGAACGCTTGATACTGTCGATTCTTTGAACTCTTGTCGTCCGCCACGTGTGGGTCGGCAAGAGTTCTTTTTTTATTTATTAACTTAGTTATAATTCTAATGTGTCTTGCTAATGCAGATGAGGTTACGATTTCATCTCGTGAGACATTTCATCTTTACGATGAGTAGCCAGAATATCGTGTCTCTACGGAGAACGGTAGCGTGCTATATAAAGATGGAGAAGGAACTTCTTGTTCTTCTTTGGTGGAGGTGTCCCGCTTGGCGGGGCTGCTCCCGAATAAAATACAGAAAAAAGAGAATATAAGTCGTTTTAAGAGACAGTAAATCTCAATTTTCACTGCCACGGACGAAGAAGAACAAAACTATAAATCTGACGGCTATCATTCGTGCGTCGGTAACTTCGATGACAACGGCCTCAACGTCAACAACTGGAACGGCAACCGTAACTACAACATCGGTGTCGGTGCCTCTAGGAACTTCTTTCTCTACAAGGTAAAACCGCTCTTCTTAATTGAGGGGCGTTTTACTTTATAATTCCTTAGTGGATTTAATCCAGCCACCCAACATTCTGCCAACTTCATCTATCATCTCTTCAAGGATTATGTATTTTTTCATATCAATGACTTTTATATTTTTCATCATGCGAAGAAATACTCTTAAAAGATTGAGTTTGAGACTCGTTCTTTCTAGAGTTGGCAATTTCTCTTGTTTAGATAGCTGGCTGGCTAATAAAATGCCCTCTATAACTTCTAAAATTAAATTCTCGCATTTCTGCCAAAGCGTATATCTATCTTGTCTGGATATTGTTAAACGGTAGCTATAAAAGGTTTCGTATATTTGATTTGTTTTCTTAAAAATTGGTATATCAAAGTTGTCCATATTTATGAAATTTTATAAAGATGTTTTTAATAAAATTATTTCACTAGATAATCTATTTAATGCTTGGGAAAAGTTTAAGAGTGATAAACGCAATAAGCGAGATGTTCAGCTTTTTGAATGGCACCTCGAACAAAACATTTTTCAGTTGCACCGAGATTTGAAATCTAAAATATATAAGCACGAAGGATACACCTCTTTTTATATTCACGACCCGAAACAAAGGCACATTCATAAGGCGACAGTAAGAGATAGGGTTTTGCATCACGCTGTTTTTAGTATTCTCAACCCTATTTTTGAACAAACTTTTATCCACTCATCTTTCTCATGCCGTATTGATAAAGGAACGCATAAGGGGATAGATGCTCTTAGAGTGGCAACAAGAAAAGTTGGCAATAATGGATTCAAACCTTGTTTTATTTTGAAGTGTGATATTAAGAAGTTTTTTGCTACCGTTAATCATCAGATTTTATTGGATATAATTGGCAAAAGAATTAAAGACGCTAATGCAATTTGGCTCTTAAGAGAAATAATAGGGAGTTTTCCTAATGGCGTGCCTATTGGTAATTTAACCTCTCAATTATTTGCTAATGTTTATCTCAATAAATTAGATTATTTCGTGAAACACGACTTAAGAGTTAAGTTTTATTTTCGTTACACTGATGATTTTGTTGTTGTGGCTAATAACATAAAATATCTAGAAGAAGTTTTTCGTTTGATAAAGTATTTTTTAGAAACTTTGGCTCTTGAACTTCATCCAAACAAGATTACAATCCGTAAATTACATCAAGGTATAGATTTTCTTGGCTATGTTAGCTTTCCGCATCACAGTCTTCTTCGCACTAAAACCAAAAAAAGAATTCTTAAAAAAATGAAGTATGGGGTTATGGAGTATAAAAGGGGCAGTATTACTAAAGAAAGGCTTGAACAATCGCTTCAATCATATCTCGGTATTTTATCACATGCTGATGCTTATGATTTTGCCAATGAGCTAAAGAATAAATTATGGTTTTGGCTTAGTGATTAAATTCGACCTTTAGTTAAACTTACAGGTTTTGTTTATGTAAACTTTTAATTATCTGCAATTAAGATTTCAGAATCTTTATTGATTATAGACTTAAGACTGGATACTATTTAAGTAGCTTATGAGAAATATAGAAATAGCACAAATATTATTAGAAATTGGCGAACATCTTAATATGCAGGGTGAGAATATTTTTAAAGTAAAGGCTTTTGAAAAAGCATCCCAAATAATAGCGGAGTTGGACAGAGAGCTTGCCGATATCTATCAACAAAAAGGCAAGCAAGGCCTAGAAGAAATTCCGGGTGTCGGCCCGTCTATTGCGGGGGAAATTGAAGAATTAATTAAGACAGGAAAGTCAAAATATTATGAAAAATTGAAAAAGAAGGCGCCAGTCGACGTGAGCCAGCTGACGAGAGTTGAAGGTTTAGGGCCAAAAGGAATCCAAAAACTTTACGAAGAGTTAGACATTACTAATTTAAAAGAACTGACTGAAGCGGCAAAAGCAGGGAAAATTGGAAAGTTAAAAGGTTTTGGTAAAAAAAGCGAGGAGAAAATTTTACGAGGTATTGAATTTTTGAAAAAATCCGGTGGCCGATTTTTACTTGGCCAGGTTGTTCAGCAAGTAGAAGAAATTGAAAATCGTTTAAAAAAATTAAAAGAAGTGAAAAAAGTAATTGCTGCCGGATCATTTCGTCGCCGAAAAGAAACGGTTGGCGATGTGGATATTTTAGTTACTTCTGGCAAGCCGGAAGTAGTGATAGATTTTTTTACTAAAATATCATCAGTAGTTCAGGTGATGGCGAAAGGCGACACTAGAGCTGCCATTAAATTAAAAAGCGGTTTAAATGTGGATTTGCGGGTGGTACCTGAAGAGTCTTATGGCGCAGCGCTTAATTATTTTACTGGTTCAAAAGAACATAATGTCGCTTTGCGGCAAATTGCGATTGATAAAGGGCTTAAATTAAATGAATACGGGCTTTATAGGGGCGAGAAACAAATTGCCGGCAAAACTGAAGAGGAAATTTACAAAGCATTAGATTTACAATATATTGAACCAGAACTTAGGGAAATGACCGATGTCGTTTTAGTTGCTCGTGAAAATAAACTGCCAAATTTAATTAATTATAGCGATCTTAAAGGTGATCTTCAAATCCAAACCAAGTGGAGTGACGGCACTTCTTCGATTGAAGAAATGGCTCGTGAGGCGATAAAAAGAGGTTTGGAATATATTTTAATTACTGACCACACGAAGCGTTTGGCGATGACAAAAGGTTTAGATGAAAAAAGGATTTTATTACAGATGAAAGAGATTGATGAGGTTAATAAAAAGTTCGAAGCTGAAGGTTTAAGTTTTAAAGTATTAAAAGGTTCAGAGTGTGATATTTTGAAAGATGGATCTTTAGATTTACCCGACGAAATTTTGGAAAAATTGGATATTGTTGGCGTGTCTGTGCATTCATACTTTAATCTATCCAGAGATGAGCAAACGGCGCGGGTAATAAAAGCGATAAAAAATCCCCATGCTGATATTTTCTTTCACCCAACGGGGCGCATCATAAATCGTCGTCCAGCAATTGATTTAGATATGGAGGAAGTTATTAAAGTTGCTAAAGAAAATGGAACAGTGATGGAGATCGATGCTTTTTTTGATCGTTTAGACTTAAAAGACGACCATATCCGCATGTGTGTCAATGCGGGCGTGAAATTAGCAATCGATTCCGATGCCCATTCCATTGGCCACTTTTCTATGTTAGAATATGGTATTGCCCAAGCAAGAAGGGGATGGGCCGAGCGAAAAGATATAATTAATGCTTGGCCGTTAGAAAAGATGCTCTCTTTCTTGAAAGATGGTAGATGATGGATATCTTATGAACGATCAAAAATATCAAAAAGTAATATCAGCCGGTATTATAGTTTTTCGTTGGACTGAAAAAGGCCCGTTTTTTTTATTGCTTTATCGAGATAGAGGTGCGTGGGATTTTCCAAGGGGAAGGATGGAAACAGGTGAGCGAAGTTGGGAAACGGCTTTTCGGGAAGTTGAGGAGGAGACAGGTTTGAAGGCGGCTGACTTGAAAGTGCAGGATAATTTTAAAGTTTTTGAGAAGTTTCCATATAACCGAAAGGAAAGTGGAAAAGCTTCTCAGCCAATTTTTAAGATTGTTATTTTTTATCTTGCCGAAACTAAACAATCCCAAGTGGTTCTTTCTGATGAGCATGCGGGGTATGGGTGGTTTTCATATAATGAAGCTAGAAAATATCTCTCTCGTTATAAGGTGAGGACAAATATTTTGAAGAAGGCGTTTGAGTATATAAAGAGTAAGTAAGATATTATTTGCTGGTCACTTGCGAAACGATTTGCTTGAATGCGGCGGGGCTGTTTTCGGCGAGGTCGGCCAAGCTCTTTCTGTCCAGTTTTATATTTTTCTTTTTTAGAGCGCTTATAAATTTACTGTAAGACATACCCTCACTACGGACGGCGGCATTGATTTTGACCTGCCAAAGGGAGCGGAAATCGCGCTTACGGTCTTTTCGGCCTTCGAAAGCATGCGTCCAAGCATGAAGTAAAGCTTCTTTGGCAGCGCGCTCTTTATGGCTGCGTCCCCAGCGGAAACCCTTGGTGTATTTTAAAATCTTTTTTCTCTTTTTCGTGGCGATTGTGCCTCGTTTAACTCTAGTCATTTATTTAGCGTTCATATAATTTTTTAATAGTTTCAAATTAATACCACTCAAGCCCATAGTTTTATTTTTTTTGCGAATCAATTTGCTTGTTTTTCGGGCACGATTATGCCCCCTGCCCATTGGCATACGAGAAACGCTATTGTTTTTTCTTAATTTAATTTTTTTTACTGCTGATTTACGCATTTTTTTATTTATAATTTTGCCACTTGCATTAATATTCCGTTGCCGATAAATCTAGGTTGAGAAATTATTTTATGTTCCGGGGTGATGATATTTACAAATTCTTTCAATTTAAGCATTGCCCAATCTCGATTGTATTTTTCTCTACCTCTTAATACTAATAATATTTCCACCAAATTGCCTTCTTTTAAAAAATCATTTAATTTGCGGGCTTTCACTTCAAGGTCGTTTTTAGCAGCTCGGGCGCTGATTTGGATCCTCTTTAGTTCCTGGCCTTTTTGGGAAGACTTCTGTTTCTTTAATTTCTTCTCCTGCTGATAGCGATATTTGTCGAAACTCATCACTCTGGCCACTGGAGGTTTAGTAAAAGGAGAAACTTCAATTAAGTCCATACCTTTTTCTTGAGCCATCTGCAACGCTTCGGCGCGGGAGACAGTGCCGAGATTATTTCCCTCTTCATCAATAATCATCAGTTCGGCGGCAGTTATTTGATTGTTTATTTTTGGTATTTGAATGATACAAAAAAGATAGCACTAGATTAATAGAAAGTCAAATTAAAAAAGCCGCATGGCGGCGGCTATTTTGGGGTCTTTTTAGTTTTCAATATTTTTAACGGTTCGCTTTTTAATTTAATTTTTTCTCCATTATATATTATGGATACAATGAGGACATTGCCTTTTCTGGTTAATTTCCCATAAACATAATCATCTCCTTTATTTAGTTTTTCAATTTTCGGTGGAAGCGAGGGGAATCGAACCCCTGTCCGAAAAATTTACGCTAGACTTTCTACAAGTTTATTTTCGATAAATCGAAAAAATTTTTGCCAGCAATTTTAATCCAACTTACTGGCGTCGGTTGGACGTAGTCCGATTTATAACACCCTTGCCCGCCGAAGCTCGAAGAGCGAAGGCGGGGCTTTCTTCTGTATCAGACTTAAGAAGTAGGATGCCAACTTAAGCGTATGCTAAAGCTGGAGTTCGATTAAATGCGTTGGCAGATAATCTTTTTGCGAATTATTTACGAGTTTCGCAACTCGACTTGCTTATCTAGTTTCAATGTCCCGTCGAATCCTAAACCACTCCCTTTTTTTAATCGATTCTCTCTTATCGGCTTTCTTCTTACCTCTGCCGAGGCCTATTTCTATCTTAACCCAGCGGTGCTTATTATACACTTTTAATGGCACGATTGTCAAACCTTTTTCGTGGGCTTTTCCCACTAATTCCTGTATCTCTTCTGATTTTAAGAGGAGGCGTCGGCTATGTTTTGGGTCATAATCAGAGGGCATATTGGCCGGTTGGTAAGGAGGGATATCGGCGTTCAAAAGCCATGCTTGACCATCTTTTATTAGAACATAAGAACCGGCCAGATTAATGTGTCCGGTTTTGATAGATTTTACTTCGTAGCCCTTGAGCTCAATTCCCGCTTCATAGGTCTCTATAATTTCATAGTCAAAATAGGCCTTTTTATTGTTTGCTAATTGGGTCATTTAATAATGATAAGGCAAGGGAATTTTTTTATCCACAGGGAGTATTGCCATAAGTTTGCTATAATGTTTTCATATGAAGTCAAAAATATTTAGTATAGTTCTATTATCAATTTTTTCGGCGGGCATTGTTGGTGCTCAGGGGATGCCAATGCAAGGCGGACCAGGGATGGGAGGAGGCCCTGGAATGGGGATGCCTGGAGGAGGGCCACATCAATTTATCACCTCTCAATTAAAACAACTTAGAGGGATAGAAAAGAGGGCCACTAAAGCCGGCTTTTCGGATATTGCAAGGGCTATTAATGATAGTATTGAATCTGCGGAAGCTTTGGCAGAAATCATGGAAGGGGAAGAGGAAGAGTACAGCGATGAAGGCCCCGGCATCGAGCCCGATTCAGAGGTTATGGAAGAAGTAGAACAAGATATGAAAAATACTGTTGCTGCGTTGAAATTGGCAAGTAGCGTGCAAGGATCAACCAAAAAAGCAACTATACAGAGAAAAAGTTTGATCAGTAGCGCGTTAAAAATTCTTAATCGGCTTTTGAGTATGATGAACGAAGGAAAAGAGATGATGGATATCGGTAAAAAAATGGAGCAGGAAATGATGTCATTATCAAAAGAACGAATGAATAAAGATAAGGAGAGAATGTTATCAGAGTCTACTAAAATGAGGGAAAGATTTACTAAGGAAGAGACACAGAGAGCTGAATTTGATAAACAGAGAGAAAAAATAGAAGAGGAAATGAGGGGTAAGATGATGCAAGGCGGTATGAGGGGATATGGTGGCCCAGGAATGGGTGGTTCGGGTGGCGGAAGGTTTGGCGGCATGAGAGGTGATCAAGGCAATATGGGAGGACATGGAATGCCGCCTGGCATGAATCAAGAATATATAAATAGAATGATGGAGGGCGGGACGAAGCCGCCAATGGATAGCGGAAGTGGAATGCAGCAGCCCCCGCCGCCCCCGTCGCCTTCCGAACCGCTACCTCCGCCACCGCCTCCAACTTCCGGCAGTTTGTTTGATGTATTTGTTTCTTGGCTATATAACGGGAGATAAAAATTACAAAAAGACGCTTGAATAAAGCGTCTTTTTAATTTATCTTTTAACTATGCTCAAGGGCTTAAAAAAATTTAATTTACCTGAAGTTGAGGAAAAAGTTTTAGAATTTTGGAAGGAAAACGACATCTTCAAAAAATCCTTAGCAAAAAACCAGCCTTCGCCAAGGCTTCGGCCGGCAAAGGAATTTATTTTTTACGAGGGCCCACCGACTGCTAATGGTCGTCCCGGTATGCACCATATTTTAACCAGAACTTTCAAAGATATTATTTTGCGATACAAAACAATGCGGGGTTTTTTTGTTCCCCGAAAGGCCGGATGGGATACTCAAGGTTTACCTATTGAAATTGAGATAGAAAAAGAACTTGGTCTAAAAAGTAAAAAAGAAATTGAAGAATATGGTATTGCGGAATTTAATGAAAAGGCAAAGAGCTCTGTATGGAAATATAAAGACGAGTGGGAAAAATTAACTGAGCGCGTTGGTCTTTGGTTGGATTTTGAAAATGCCTATATTACCTATTCAAACGAATATTTAGAAAAACTTTGGTCTGTTTTTAAAAAAATTGATAAACGAAAACTTTTGGTAAAAGGGCATAAGGTGGTGCCTTGGTGCCCGCGTTGTGGTACGGCGCTTTCTTCGCATGAGTTGGCGCAGGGATATAAGGAGGTGACGGATAATTCCGTATATATTAAATTTAAAATAAAAAACCCAAAATCTAATATCCAAAATCTTTTTATCCTTTCGTGGACCACAACCCCGTGGACTTTGCCGGGGAATGTCGCTTTGGCTATTGGAAAAGATATCGAATATCAAAAAATAAAAGTTGGCGAGGAGTTTTTTATTATCGCTAAAAATCGAGCCAAAGAAATCCTCGGTGAAAATTTAATTATTGAAGAAACAATAAAAGGAAAAGATTTAATTGGTTTAGAATACGAGCCGCTTTTTGATATTAAAAAAATTAAATCAGAAAAATCTTACAAAATTTATGACGCTGACTTTGTGACCACGACCGATGGCACAGGCGTGGTGCATACTGCGGTGATGTATGGTGAGGACGACTATAATTTAGGAAAAGAACTAGGCCTACCTCAACATCACACTGTTGATAAACAGGGCAGATTTAATAATGATGTGCCGGTTGTTGGAGGGCTGAAAGTAAAAAATCAGGAAACTGAAGAAAGAATCTTTAATCACTTAAAAGAAAAAAACTATTTACTAAAAATAGAGCCCTACAAGCACGAATATCCTTTTTGCTGGAGATGCGGCACGCATGTTCTTTATTATGCTAATGACTCTTGGTTTATTTTAATGAGTAAGTTGCGCAAAGATCTTATTTCAGCTAATGAAAAGGTAAATTGGATTCCCGAATACTTAAAAGAGGGGAGATTTGGCGAATGGTTAAGAGAAGTAAAGGATTGGGCTATTTCACGCGAAAGATATTGGGGCACACCCTTACCAATTTGGGAATGTGCTAAATGTGATGAAAAATTAGTCGCTGGAAGTTTAGAAGATTTAAATAAATTTGATTACCACAAAAATAAATTTTGGATTGGACGTCACGGAGAATCAACTAGTAATGTAGGTGGTTGGATTTCCGGTGATAAAGAAACAGACAAAAAATCAGAATTGACGGAGAATGGTATAAAACAAATAGAAACATCGGCAGAAAAATTAAAAAACAAGGGCATTGATATCATTTATAGCTCGCCATTTTTACGCACCAAACAAACTGCGGCGATTTATAAAAAATTTTTAAAAGCGGAAGTTATTTACGATAAGCGTCTTGCAGAGCTTAATGGCGGCATGTTTAACGGCAAGCCCACCGAAGATTTTGAAAATTTTTTTGATCATCCAATAGAGCGTTTTACAAAAAAACCTTTAAATGGTGAACATGCTTCTGATGTCAGAAAAAGAATGATGGACTTCGTTAAAGAAATTAATCGCCAACACGTCGGCAAAAATATTTTAATAATTAGTCATGGAGATCCATTGTGGGTTTTAGAAACAACGCTTAAAGGATTGTCTAATGGAGAAGCTCTAACACAAGAAGACAATCATTATTTATTAACGGGAACTGTTAAAGAATTAAAATTTAACAATTGGCCATTCAACAAAGAAGGTGAATTGGATTTGCATCGTCCGTGTATAGATGAAGTAGATTTAGCTTGTCCGAAATGTAAATCTTTAGCCGCTAGAGTAAAAGAAGTGGCTGATGTTTGGTTTGATTCGGGAGCGATGCCTTTTGCCACAAATGAGCATCCAGATCGTTATCCGGCTGATTACATTTGCGAGGCAATAGACCAAACCCGTGGCTGGTTTTACACATTACTAGCAATAGGTGTTTTAATGGGAGAAGATTCGCCTTATAAAAATGTAATCTCATTAGGGCATGTTTTGGATAAAAACGGGCAAAAAATGTCTAAGTCTAAGGGTAATGTAGTGAATCCTTGGGATTTGATAAATAAATACGGCGTCGATGTAGTGCGTTGGTATTTTTATACTGTCAATCCTCCAGCTGAGCCGAAAAAGTTTGATGAGCTTGATTTAGGAAAAACTTATCGAAGATTTATCGCTTTGTTATATAACTCATATTTATTTTACGAGACTTACAAATCCAACATCCAACATCCAACATCCAACATCCACGTTTTAGACAGATGGATTATTTCCAAATTACATCAAACAATAGAATTAGTTACAAAAAAACTTGATAAATATGATATTGGCGGAGCGGCAAAAGAAATTGAATTTTTAGTAGATGATTTATCCCATTGGTATATTCGCCGATCTCGAAAGAGACCAGAGGCCTTACCTGTTTTGAAGTATGTTTTAGTTGAAATTTCTAAATTAATTGCTCCTTTTACTCCCTTTTTTGCCGATGCGTTATATAAATCATTAGAAAATAACGAAAGCGTCCATTTAGTTGATTGGCC
>CAYIZY010000002.1:0-32216 GCA_964368235.1 uncultured Candidatus Saccharibacteria bacterium | reverse complement strand
TTTCATGACTTTTCGTTTTGCCGAAAAGTCTCATATGTTTGTGAACTTGTGCAATGCGGAGGTAGTGAACGATATTAGAACTTAAAATTACCACATTTTCTTGCCCCGCCTTTAATGGCGAACTTGTCCATTTTACTGCTGAAGGATTTAATCATATTATTTTCAAAAATGCCCGCACAGAAAGAGAAAGACCATCACAGATTTTAAGATTTAAATTATTACCATTGGCAGTAAAGTTAATAAAAATAACAACAACATATCAAGAATTTGAAGAAACACTGGCGGGGCGAGGCAACAATCGCCCAAAATCCTAATTTTGAAAATTGGCGGTGGGGGTGAGATTCGAACTCACGAGGAGATTTCTCCCCAAACGCTTTTCGAGAGCGCCGCCTTAAACCTCTCGGCCACCCCACCTTGGGATTTTTCCCTGTGCCCCCGCCAAGAATTGAACTCGGATTTTTCCCTTAGGACGGGACTATTCTGTCCGTTGAATTACAGGGGCTCTTTATAAAATTATAGCAGTATTATACCCTAAAAGAGGAATCTTAACAATTGAGAGGAGGTTTTTGTGAGAAAACCAAAAAGAACTTCTTGGAAGTTACCTGAAGATTTAACTCAGCAATCACTTTTTATTTTGCGAAAAATTTATAAGGCATGGAGTATGTGTATATTAGAAATTTTAGATTATTCGGCAGAAAATAAATCTATTAAATGTCGCGTGCGCGTACCAAGACGAGATTATTGTTATACGAAATATCCAGTGCCTTATATTACTTGCATTCAACAACAGCATGTTCTAGCCCAAGTAAGTATTTCATTTTTCTATTTTCTCGTTAGAGATGGCGCTATTAAAATTTTTGAAAATGAAAAGGATTTGAGGAAGGTTGAAGATTTTATTAAAAAACTAGGATTTTTTGCCAAAAGAGAGTTGAAAAGAGTGGGTTCGGAAGAAAGGGTAAGATTTTTAAACAAACGGGCGGCTGAAATATTAATTGATCTTTATTTTTTTTCTGACGAGAAACAAGTTATAGAATTTAAAAGAAAAGTTTTGGCAGAGGAAGAATTTATTATTGAGGTGCGATGGGTTGGGCGGTATATTGGGCCAACTAAATTACCAGGATCAATTTTTAAAGTAAGAGGTGAATATACCAGGGAAGACAAGGAAAAGAAAATATCTAAAACTAGAGAATGTTTAAGAGTTAAAATTTATAATACTGTTTATACAAAAGTATTTAATTAAATAAGCGTAACTGGAAAAGGTTGCGCTTTTTTGTTATTATGTAATTTATTGATTTTGGGCCTATAGTAAAGTGGTATTACGCGCCCATGGCATGGGCGAGGCAGGAGTCCGATTCTCCTTAGGTCCACTAATGGATAATTTTGTGATATAATTATATTAATGTAAAAATGATCTTTCCCATGGGAGGTAGAGCAAGGAACAATTTTTTAAACAGTTATTGGGAGGCTAAAAATCAAAAACCTAGTTTTTGCCAGGTTTTTTAAACGCCAAAGGACTCGCCGCAGCCACAGTTTTTGGTGGCATTGCGATTATTAAAGACACTTTCAGTCTTCTTTGTTAAAGATTATCTATTTAGGAAACAGTCCGTCTTAACTTAACCGAGATTCTAATTTTCGAGAAGCGCCCAGGCCCACTCCATTGATGGCCGCGCCACACCAATAACTGATGCCCAAGCCATTCCGATTAAAATGTCCAGCGCAAGCCAAGTGATCATCGCTACGCTTTTCCCGACATCTGGCCCATAATCGAGGATTGGGTCTAGCTCGAGTCAGTTTAAAACAAAGAATGTCTTTGGTAACCTCTTCAATGGTGGTGGGTATTTCGTATTCGAATGGCAACAACGCCTCTTGATGGCGAGCGGTAGTTTGAGTCGAACCAGGCACAATATTTTTTAACACTAGATGCCAACGCGCTTCACAGGTGGTTTCATTAGCATAAGGCCACTGCGCATATTCAGGATTGTGACTAAAATAGAATCTTGGTTGATCCGAAGGCGGATGCAGGCGCTGGAGTGCCATTACCGTTAATCGCTTCTTGATCAATGTGGGCATACCAAAAAAAGCGAGGTGGGTTTCTTTGACTCGCTTGTTTTTATTGAAGGGACACGGCCCATTGAGCACCTCGTCGCTCCAGGGAAAAATCGCCGCCAACTCGACGAGCGTTCGAGAAATATTGGCTCGATAAAATCGCCGCCAATGCTCGACGTTAAAAATAAAGCGTTCCATAATCGATTCCCCCTTTCAAGGTACGACTGGTAGGAATGTTAGCAGCTCATCGCCAAAAAGCCAATTTTGACAAAAAAATTTAAACTTGTTCACTATCCCATTTCTTGCGGCCGCAAAAGTTAGTGTGTGGATAATTTTGTGATATAATTATATTAATGAAAAGATTATTTTTTACAGTTTCGTTTCTATTAATTTGTTTGTTTTCTGTGAATACTTCTTTTGCTACTCATGGTTATCGTATTGAATGTAAATTACCCAAAATATGTAAAGCGGAAGGCGGTGTTATTGGTGAGTCATGTGGCAGTCAATCAGAGGAGGTAAAGTGCAAGATCAAAGATAGTAGTTTGTTGCAGTGCCATCCTAATAAACCCCCTTTTAAGAGTTGTACTTTTCCCAGTTGGAGGGGAGGGGGAGATGACGGCAGTACGTGTAATGAAGGAGAAATTTGCAAGCAATTCGTAGGCAACAAACCGGGTTCCTCGCGGATGGTCTGCGTTGATAAAAATTATCAAGCTAAAAAATGTCCCCATCCGGGGGAGTGTGTCGTAGATCATCGTTGTTCTCGCGGAAAAATAATAAAATGGAACAGATGCGAAGAAGAAACTCCTAATTGTCCTGTTAGGCCGATACCCGTTCCTCAATGCGGTAAGAGGAGAGCCAATTGTCAGGAAGTTTTAGGCCCTTCTTATCCTAAAAAGATATTTGAATATGATTCATGTCGTATTAATTCTCCAGAAAAACTAAAAAAATTTGCGCTGACCGTTCCTCAATGTAAAAAAATTTCTACTAAAAGCGCTTTTGGATTGTTTAGCGAGTCTTCTAATTCAGAAGATGAAAATCCTTGTATTGATTTTTAGCAATTAAAGAGATAAGGTGAAAATAGTTTAGCTTCACAAATAAATAAGGAGTTTTCAAATGATCGCTTCTTCGCTGTTTTTTGTTTTGATTTTTTCTGACGGCCTTAATGAACTAAATAAATATCAGATTATCGGTGATTGGATTGAAGACAAAAACGGAAATCGTGTTGCTGAAATGATAAAATATGATCTTTATGACAATAATAAGCGATTAAAATTATATTCTCGTTTAGGATTTAGTTTGACCAATATTCCGATGGATAATAATCGTTTTTATAATGAATGTATAGAAATTTTTTTGGAGATAGAAAAGGAACTTCCCCTTGCCCGACAAAAAATGAGAGATAGTAGACAAAATACGCGAGAGATTAATGGATTGAAATTTAGTTTTCCCTTAAAGCCGGTTATTAATTCAGATGGATTCACTTATTTTTGGCACCCTAATGCTTATACTTGTGATAAAGACGGAACTTATAAAGAGGGCGCAATGTGGCTGATTGGAATGTATGAACCGAATACGGATTTGATTTTTGTTACACTACATCCCAATTATCATCACTTTGTATCTATTCATGAATATATCCACGCCTGTGGTTATGGACATGTATGTAATTCTGACCTAGAACAAGAAAAAAGAAATTTTAAATATGCTGAAAGAGCTAATTAATATAAAAATCTGCCATCCGCGGCAGATTTTTTAATATTTAATCAATTTCCACCTCTTTTTCTAGTGGATCAAATAATAAAAGAGGCAAGATTATTGTCTGTCCGTATCGGTCAATTTCTATTTTTAAAATTTCATAAGGTTCAGCTTTCAAATAAACCATTTTAAAAAAATCAACTAAGTCTTTTGGTTTTTTTCCGTTGCAGGAAATAACTATGTCGCCTTTTTGAAATCCTGCGATATTGGGTAGAGAATCTTCTTTGACCCCGATTATTATAATACCTTTTATTTTTGGTCTCGGATCGATATCTAAATCAATTAAATCTTCATCAGATAGCATAAAGCTATGGGCAAAACCAATTAGACCAACTTTTTGGTGTTTTATCTCCCCGCCTTTTTTAAGTTTTGGCAGAAGAAATTTTACATCATCAATTGGTACAGCTAAATTAAAAACATTGGGTCTCTCAAAATTCATTACGTTTATTCCAATTACCTCATTAAGCAAATTAAACAATGGCCCGCCGGAACTGCCAGAATTAATCATACAACTATGAACTAAAAAATTTGGTTGATCTTCATGTATCGCAAAGCCAATAAAACTTACACTGTTAATGTGTCCTTTTGTGGTCGCGAATTTTATAGGCCACGGATGGCCGATAGCTAGTACTTCTTGTCCTATTTCTAAATCTTCAGATGAGCCTAACTTTACATAAGGCAGATTTTTTACTGATTCTTGGTCAACAAATTTAAATAATGATATATCTATTTTTCTATCATAGGCAACGAATTCTATTTTTTCTGGATCGTGTTTTAGCTCTGGATTAAAAGAGGCAAAAGTTGAACCTTCAACCAAATGATTAGAATCGTAAGGAATAATATGTGCAGCGCTCAAAATCCATATTCCGTCTTCGTCTTTATATATAAATCCCGTGCTTTTTATCCAATTTTTAAAATGATACTGAACTCCATCATCGTCTTTTCTATGTTCATAGTAGGAAAGATCTATTAATACAGTTGAATGATTATTATTTCCCAGTAACAGAGCAAGTAGTAAATTCAAAATCATGACTCACCCCCTTTTCAAAGAAAACTAATTTTAGTGTAGTATGGACACAGACCTTTTACAACCCAAAAGGAGAAGAATAATGTCAAAAAGCACTTGGACAAACAAACATGAATATTATTTTACTAATATTATTAAACCTATTGAAGATGGATTGTCTATGATTATGGTTGGTCAAAAGCATGTTATTAGAAGAGTGGTGCAAGGATTGTTTGCCGTGGGGCAAAGAGATTTTGATTCTTCCGGAACAAGATTTTTAGGCTCTGGTCATATTTTATGCGAAGGGCCAACTGGAACTGGCAAAACGGTTTTATGTAAAGCGATTTCTTGTTTATTGGCCGGTGAAAATAATCGCGTGCAAGGCGTACCTGATGGTATACCAAGCGATATTACTGGTTGTGAATTTATTTTATTGACTGGTGACGTAAAAACGATTAAAGGGCCAATCTTTTGCAATGTCCTTTTAGCTGATGAAATAAATCGGTGGCCACCAAAAGTCCAGGCTGCTTTTAATCAGGCTTTAGCTGAAGGTGATGTTACTATTGGGGGTAAAACTTATAAATTGGTTAAGCCGTTTTTCTGTTTGGCCACTCAAAATCCGACCGAACAAAAAGGAACTTCAGAATTAGCAGAGGCTTTGTCTGATCGATTTATGTTTTGTTTAATTACTCAAGAAACATCTGATGCGGAAAAACTTCTTATTGAATCTCGAACTAGAAATTTCGAACCAAGATTATTTAAACCGTTGGCTAAAATTGACCAAATAAATGAAGTAAGAGAATTTTTTTTTGACGAATCAAACTTTTATATTTCTGATGAGGCAAAAAGCTGTTGCGTTAAGGTTATGAATCTAGCCAATCATCCGGAAAGATATAATCTTTTTGCTGAAGAATTGAGTTTGCTCACAGAGCAGTTGTTTAAACAAAGTCCTCCAGTCAATGATCGAGCGATGTTGCATTTAGTTGGAGCGGCAATGATGGAGGCGGTTTGGAATCGCCGGGCCTATATTTTGCCTAGAGATGTTTATAGTGTTGCCGCTGATGTTTTACGCATTAGACTGATGCTTGAAGAATCAGCTGTTTACACGTTAATAAGCAGAGACGATACTAAGTATAAAAATAAAACAAAATTGAGAGAATATGTTCTCAAAACTCTTGTTGAAAAGGCAATCTCATCATGAAAAAGAAAAGAAATAGATTTCATTTACTCGACCCTTTAGTTAAAAAAGCGATCAACCAATTCGGTTCTGGTATTCATCGCAGTTTGCTAAAAGACGTGGTTGGTGAAATTGACACTGTTAGGGATTATGTTCCGGGTGATAAGCGTTTAGATAGCGCCGCTAGTCTAAAAGCTGGTCGCGTTATGTCGCGGGCCTGCAGCACAGAAAAATCCATGAATATTTTTATTCTTTTAGATGTCAGTAAATCTCAATTTTATGGTTCAAACAGACTAAAGATAGAAGTTGGAATCGCCGCCGGCGCTTACCTGACTCATTTGGCAGGAAATGTTGGCGATAAAGTAGGTTTATTAACTTTTGACCAGTCAATTACCAATTTTATTGAATTAACCGTTAATGAAAAGGAAGTCGCGAACATTCTCTATTTATTGGAAGAGCCACGGCAATACGGCACCGACTGGCGATCGGCATTTGAAAGAGTAATTAATTTGAATCTAAACAATTCTCTTATAGTTTTAATTTCTGATTTTTGTTTCGAGGTGGGGAATGATTTTGTAAATGCGTTAAGGAAATTATCTGTGGGATCGAATAATTGTTTGTTGGCTTTAGCCCTTATTGACGACAACGAATGGCAGTTGGAAGATTTACCTTTTGAAGCCAGGTTTTTAGACGCTGAATCAAATAGATCTTCGGCTTTAATTAAGGCCTCTAAAAACAAAATTTATTTTGGGGAAGATTTAGAAAACAATCTTCGTCATGGTCATTGCGAGCCTTTGTTTGTTGATATTAATTCTGATAGGTTTTTAATGCCTTTGATAAAATATTTTTTGAGAAACATTGTTTAAATCGGTCCGACCGTTGTCGGACCGGTTTTTTTGTTTTACTATCGGGATAGCGTCTTTGAAATCCGAAAGGAGATAGAATGACTTTTTTACTCGCCAGTCTCCTGTGTTTGATGGATAAGACTACTTATCGTTCAGGAGATTTTTATTGCTATGACGAAAAAGGTATTGCGATTGGATTAGAATTGCGTCCGAAAATATTTATTCAGCCTGATAAATTGCTAATTGCTCAATTAAGTAAATTTGAAGGTATTACTGGATTTGAAAGATTGGATAATGGAAATTTCGTTATCGATTTTATTGAAGATGGATATCTAAATTTTGTTTTGTCGGTTTTAAATAGTTTTCCGGAGAGAGTTTTGCCAGTAATTGTGTGGAAGGGCCAGGAATGTATTCCAGGAAATTCTATAATTTTAGAAACGAAGTCACCTGTTGAAATTGATCTCTTAAAAAAAAGATTGGCCAATTTTGGAAACTTTTCTATTATCAGGTTGGCAGAAATTTCGCCCAGGGTCTATGAATTGTCTGTTGGTAATTTGAAAGTGCCATCTAATATTTTTGTTTTGGCAAATTTGATTGCCGAAGATTCTGCTTATGTAAAATGGGCGCGTCCATTGTTTCATCCTATATACGAGTCAATGCAGGTTTTCATGTATGTTACTTCGGGGGGTCTTGATAGTTTGGGAGATAAAAGATTTCTCCATCTCGACATTCACATTCTTGATAAAAAGATTACTATCTTGAAAGATTTGATGCCCCAATTAGGCGAAGGTGACTTTGCTTTATCGGATGATATTTGGTTCTGGGCGGACAAGCCAGTTATTACTGAAACAGAAAAAGACATGGAGAGAATTGTCAGTTTTGTTTGGCCATTTATTTACTTAGAAACAGGCGAAATTACGTTTCCAGAGATTAAAATTCCCTATAGCGAAATAAGCGGCAGCGGCAAGACGGAAAAACAATTTTCTACTAAAGGCTGCAAATTTCAAATTAGCAGTGTGTTGAAAGGTATAGATCCTCCGATTGAGGATATTCAGCCGGTCCATCAATATTCTAGTTCGCTTCTTATTTCTAATACGGCATTACCTACTATTAGTTATTGGGAGACTTATCGGCCGATTGCTTCTTTGATTAGTTTTTGTTTGGCCGTATTAATTTCCTACCATTTCCTCTTGATACCCGTTCTTGATTGGATAAAATCGATGGAGAAAGATTCTATTGTTATAGATAGCGATATTTATTTGAATAATTTGGTTGCTTCTACCAGATTATCAATTCCTAATTGGAAAATAAATTACCAAAACATGGAATCAAAATTGAAAATCGTTGTGGAGCATTTTGATTTAACTTCAAGTAGGCTCTTAAAAGATATTACTAATGAATTGGAGAGAGTTTACCGAGATGAAGATCGTCCCAGCTCTGAAGATATGGAGATTTTGATATCAAATATCAAGTCTCTTATTCTAATTTGTCAGCGAAAGGAGTTGGCCAATGATTGAAAACTTTGAACACCCGTGGTTTTTGTTATTGTTTTTGCTAGTTTTGCCTTTATTGATATGGCGCAGGCCAAAATATTTTCTTCGGCACTCTTACTTGAAGGCGATTATAGGGGCTAAGAAAATAGCCCCTACTTCTTTTTTGAAATGGATTGGCTGGGTACTAATTGTAATGGCGGCTGTAGATTATAGAGTAGGTTATAAAGAAAGTTTTAAGAAATTAATTACCCATAAGTATGTCTTAGTTAATGATGGTTCGGGTTCAATGGTTGGTGATGATGAAAAGAATGGTGTGGGAAAGAAATTAACAACCCTACTGAAAGCGAATGATCTTTTTTTAAAAACTTTGGAAAATTTGAAAAGATCGGATAGCAGTAAGGATTCCGTTAGTATGATTGTTTTTTCGGATGACCCCTTTGTGGTTTCTTATTTTGTTGAAGATTATGATTTTATCAGACATAAAATGTTTCAAATTGACTGGAGAGTTCGGCCGCCTCTTAACTCAGGCACAGAGATGAACAAGGCAATTTGGGCCAGTGTAAATTTAATTTTAAAAAAGAATAAGGAATCTGGTGGATCTTTTTTGTCGGATGAGGAGTTTGCTAATTTAGGAGCCAGACTAAAAGGAAGTACGGGAGCTTTTAGTCTGGAAAATTCTTATTCTTCATCAAGTAAGATGCCTATTATTAAGGAGCAGATATCAGGTTCTTCAATAATTGCCTTTACAGATGGCATATTTCCTATCACTGGTGACAGAAATGTCATGTCAGTTTTTAAATTGCTTTCACTTTGCCGGCAAATGGGCATCAGGTTTTATCTTATTTCAGTAGAGTTAATAGATGTTGAATTATTAAATTATATTAAATTGACAGGTGGGAATGGGATTATTGTTAGTGGTTTCAATCAGGAAAAAATTAACAATTCCTATCAGGAAATTATTAATCAACAAGCCGGAGAGTATAAGATAATTGATCGCCACCAAAAAAGATCATATGCAGAATGGTTCGCTGGTACCGGATTTGCTTTACTATTAATTTATATCGTGATAAGAAATACAATAAGTCGTTCTTTGACAGAAATTTAATTATTAAGGGGGTTCTCATGAGAATTATAATAGCTTTTCTAGCTATTTTGCTGATTTTCGTTTCAGTTTATTTGGGGCTATCCCACATAAACTTTGTTAAGCAGAAAAGGATTGCGAAGAATAAAAATATTGAACAAACAGAACTGGTACATAAATTTTATAAAAATGTAGAAGAGAGATTGAACGATAAAGAAATTGATAAATTGCCAGAAGATACTCGGCGGAAGGCCAGGCTAATCAACAACTTTAAGCAAGCTGTATCCAGCTTTGAAGAGGCTGAAGATTATTTGGCTAGAGCCGTAAGTTTACGATCAGCAATTAGTCCAGACGATACTAATCCGTTAATCGAATCTTATTTTCAGCAGTCGATGGCTTCTTATAAAAAAGCCAAAGAAATTATTGACCGCTTGGAGGAAATTGAGGGGGATGATAAATATAATCACTGCTTGCATTATACCAAAGGGGAAATTTATTATAGAGTATTACAGTTTATAGCAGTAGATGAAGAAAAAATAGAAATATTTAATCAGACTGTTCAGTCATTTAAAAAAGCTTTACTGGCTAAACCTAGAGATATTGATACGGAAATTAATGTGGAAATTTTGATCACTAATAGAAGCCAATTATTGACACGGGCTACTATGCCCACCGGGCAAATGCTTAGGCAGTTGCCTCAAAAATCTGCCGGACAGGGAATTCGCAAAGGAAAATTTTAAACCCCAGCATTGCGTTGATGCAGGGGTTTTTCTTTCGTCTGGATCCGGATCCCAAGAAAGGAGATTTTATGAATTTCTTGGAACCGAATTGTCTTTGGTTGCTGTTGTGCCTGCCAATTGTCTGTTTTTTGTTTATTTATTCCTGGATTGTCTTTTCCCGATTTATCAATTCGCCAAAGGCCAATATTTTTAAATTTAACAGCAATCTGCCTACTCTCCGGACAAGAATAATTTCCGGCGTGATGTTTGTGTTGTCACTAGCTCTTATAATTTTTGGTTTGGCAAAACCTTATTACCTAAAGACGGTTTCCAAAAAGGAATATCCAAATGTCCGAATTATTTTTTTGTTGGATGTTTCTCTGTCAATGAGTTTCGCAGAGGATGTTAAGCCCAATCGCTTAGTGGCTGCCAAGGAGTGGGTAGGAGATTTTTATAAGTCTTTGGATGGAATTTATGATGTGGCGCTTGTGCCTTTTGCCGGTGATCCGAATACTTTTTATTGTCCGCCATCTCGTAATTATTCCGCCTTTTTGGCGCTGTTGGAAGAGGTTAATTTTGAATCGGTAATGTCTCCTGGGACTGATTTAGCAAATGTATTTTCAGCGATTAAATCTTTTGGAAAAAACGAATTTAATTTAATTGTTGTTTTATCTGATGGCGGCAAGGAAGATGGTTTTTTGGTGAATAGGGCTTTGTTACAGAAAGAAATAAGTAATCTTGTTCAGAAGGGATTTCAGATACACTCGCTCGGCATCGGTGATCGATTGGTCACGCCGTTGATAAAAAGAGATCAGTCAGGAAACCCCGCCGGTTTTATGACAGATAATAATGGCAAGACTCTTTATTCTCAATTAGACGAAGATGTTCTTAAAAATATTTCCAGCCAGGGAAATGGTGTATATAGAAATTTCAGTCAAAAAGAAGAATTATCAAAAATTTTGTCAGAAATTATTTTCAAAAACAGAAAGGCCGGCAAAGATCAGATCAACTACGTTTCAGTGTTTATCTATCACTGGTTTTTTGCTTTAGCGGCGATTATTATTTTTACAATAAGTATATTAAATGTGAAACGCTAGGATTTTATCCCGGCGTTTTAATTTTATTTATCCACAAGCTGTTTAATTTTAATTGCATATAATTAATTCAGGAACTTGAAAGGAGGTGGTTAATGACAAAAAGGATTTTTGCTAAAAAGCTGCGCCGCGCTTTAAGGAATTTAAAAAATTTAAATAATCTTTTGCGATCTTGTTCTATTGGTCGGCAGCTTAACCTCCAAGAATACGGAGCGCTTGCTGATCGAATATTTTTTCTTCGAGAGGGAAAGAAAATTGTTGGCGCCAGTTTAATTCAATATGCCGAGATAGTAAAATCCGCCGCTATTTTTTTAGTAATGAGAGAAGAATATTTCAATAAAGATAATATTATTAAATTACTAAAACCAGCAAAAGAAAAAATAGAAGAAGAAGGGAGAGCCCAAGAGATTGAGATATCCGTCCATGTTTAGGGCGGATTTTAATTTTATATCAAATTTTTTTTGACAAATTGATTTAAATATAAAACACTGAAATTAGCTTGTTTTTGAAAACTTGAAAGGAGAATAAAATGGAAAAGAAGCTTTGGATTTTCTTTTTTGTATTGATTTGTCTTATTGGTATGATGGTATATGCTCTTTACCGTCCAGATATGAAAAAGAACGTTGAAATTCAACGTCTTCAGACTCCAAAGCTTCCGCATCAAAATAATCAAATGCAAAAAGTAATGTTACAAATGAGTGAGGGCGATCTTAAAGTGGGTGATTTTTATAACGATGTTAATTTGATTGACTTAAAAACCGATTTGCCTATTTCCCTCTCTAATTATTTTAATAAAGACAAGAAGCCTCTCGTGTTGAATTTCGGCAGCTTTACCTGACCACCTTTTAGAGATCAGGTAGGTTACCTGAAACAGCTTTACGAGGACTATAAAGATAAAGTTGATTTCCTAACTATTTATATTAAAGAAGCTCACCCGACCGACGAATGGCAAATGCCGGTTAATGAAATGGAAGGAATTTGTTATCTTCAGCCTCGCGACATGAGTCAACGACTAAGTATTGCAAAAGATTTTGCTAAACGATTTAGTTTTACTTTACCACTTGCCGTGGACACGATGTCTAATCAAGCCAATGATTGCTATGCGGCTTGGCCTGAGAGATTGTATATTATTGATAAGGATGGGCGAATTGCCTATAAAGGCGGCATCGGCCCCTTTGGTTATCATCCTGATGAAGTTCGTCTATGGTTAAAGAATTATTGCGAGTCCCACTAGCGGGACTCTTTTTGTTTAAATGGGCCTGGCGGTGGGGGTGAGATTCGAACTCACGATGCCTTTAAAGGGCATAACGCTTTTCAAGAGCGCCGCCTTAAACCTCTCGGCCACCCCACCGTTTCCCTATATGTTATAATAAAAATAATGAATCGGCAATCTGGTCAATCTCTTATTGAAGTTATAATTGGCGCTACGATTGCCGGTATTTTTATTTTGGGAGCCAGTAATCTTTTAAGTATTAGCAGTCTTGGAAATGCTCGCAACAAAGAACGTCAAACAGCAACCTTTTTAGTTCAAGAGTTGGCAGAAAATTTATCAATCTATGCTGAATCAAAATGGTTTTGCGTATCTTCTGGTAGCTGTGCCGCAACAAGAGGATTTTATAATTTAAACAAAGGATCAGCTAACAAATATTATTTAATTGGGACGCCTTTAGAATGGCGTTCTGGTGAGGAAGCTATTTCTATCTCCAACATAAGTTATACCCGTCATTTTTTTCTGGAAAATATTTGTCGTTTAAGTGATGGGTCAATTTTTGGAGTTCAATCGGGAAGTTGCACCGGTGGTTCTACTGAAGATCAATCCACTCAAAAAGCAACGATTATTGTTAAGTGGACAATGGCTGAGAAAAATTACGATCTAAAATTATCACAATATATAACGCGAACTCGTAATACTTCTATTAGACAAACTGATTGGTCTGGTGGGAGTGGCCAATCGAGTTCTTATATTGACGTTACAAAATACGACACTGCTACTGCTGTGGCCGACGGTGGATCTAGCGGAGTTAAGGGAGCGATTAAAATAAATGGATACTAAAATTAATTTAAAATTTAAAATTTTAAATTTAAAATTATTGTTTTTGATTTTTCCACTTGCTTTTTTAATTTTTAATAGCGCAGAAGGAGCAACTAATATAGATTCGGTTGATAAGTGGGCTTGGAATGACGTAACTGGCTGGATAGATTTTTACGGCACCAATTCAGTAATGGTAAGGGGAAATAAAATTGAGGGTTACGCCAATTCTTCGGCGATTGGGAATATTTCTTTTGATTGCGCTACCGGCCCGTTAGGAAGCAACTGCAACATTCCATATAATGTCACTAATGATTTTAGTGGAAATTTGGCCGGTTGGGCTTGGAGTGAAAATATTGGCTGGATCAGTTTTCGTTATACTAATGATCACGATCCAAATATGGGAGGGGTGCAGGAAAGTCCTTTTCCTTATGGAGTAAACATTGATGGCGGTGATTTTTCCGGTTGGGCCTGGAATGATGTTGTTGGCTGGATAAGTTTTAATAAGAGTAATTGTGACACCGATGCTAATGGCTATACTGACACCGGCGCTTGCGGAGGAAATAATACGAATACTACAGCATATACTTATAAAGTAAAAACTTCCGCTGGATCTACTGTGCAATCTGCTAATCTTACTTCAAGCGTTTTAGACAGCGGCAGTATTGATGGCGTAGTTTTAAATTCTATTATGTGGAAAGGTAATTCTGTTGATAGTAGTACGATTGTTGAATTTCAGATCGCTTCGTCTAATAGCGATGCTGGTCCGTGGACTTTTGTTGGTGACGATCAAACAGCAAGTACATTTTATCGACCAACTGGACCAAGTATTTTTAAGGAAATAAAAGGCCATGTTAATAAGCGATATTTCCGCTATAAAGTTTTTTTGCGAACCGATATTTATCAAACCTATAGTCCAATCGTAGAGGATGTTATAATTAACTATAGTCCATGAGAAAAGGTGTAGTTGTTATTCCAACAGTTTTGATGCTCGGCGGCTTATTGGCGGTAATTGCTTTGACTGGCTCAATGGTTGTTTATCTTTTAACGCGTAGTAATTACAATCTTCAGTTAAGCTCTGATGCTTTTTTATTAGCTAAAACTGGGACGCAAGATGCCGTTTTACGCTTGATTAGAGATAATAATTTTAATCCTTCTTCTGGTTATGATCCAACGGGTGACAACAAAAACCAAGTTGTGATAAATGTTCTTTTGAGCAATTCCGACACTCTAAAAAAGGAAATCATTTCCACCGGATGTTCACTGGGGCGATATCGACAATTAAGAAGCGTTGTTGAGATAAATAAAAACACCGGCGAATTAAAATTATTATCTACCGATGAGATCGTCGCATCCACCAGTTTTACTTGTTAATGAATCTGATGAAATTTAATTTTAAAAAAATCACTAACCATTTAAATTTTAATCACCCAATAGGTTGTCTGGAGATTTCTGATACTTTTTTACGTTTTTTGCGCATTGATGACAAAAAAATCAACTCTGCCTCACTTCGCCTGCCACCAGGTATTGTAGAAAATGGAATTGTTAAAGATAGAAAAAATTTGATTATTGCGCTGGCGCAGCTTCATCAACAAGTTGAAAATAGTTTCCCTAAACAAAGCATTCTTCATTTTAGTATTGGGAAAAAATTAATTCCGGCAATCGTGACTATTGGCGCCAACAGTGTCTATACCCAAATTTTTAATCTGCCCTACCTTGCTTTAAATAAAATTGATGAAGCGGCAAGGTTAAATTTACAAATGATTTCCCCAATCGACGTTAAAAATGTTTATTCCGATTGGCAATTGGTGGGGGAGGAATTGGCCGCTGGCAATGATAGTCAGTTGGAATTATTGGGTTCTTTTATAAGTTCAGAAATTTCTGAAGAATATTTAAAGGCGCTTAGGGCAGGGGGATTTTCTGTTGTGGCGTTGGAATTTTCTGCCTTGTCTTTGGCAAGGGTTGTAAAAAAAATGTCGGTGGGAATAGATTTGACTAAACCACAAATCGTACTCTTTATCAGTAATGAAGGTTTAGATTTTATTATTTTAAAAAACGGAAATTTATATTTTAACCGTTTTGTTTCTTGGCAAAATAGTGCTAGCGGATCAATTTCTTCGGAAATTCAAAAAATTATTAATTTCTATTATGGCCGTTGGGGAGAAGTTATTTCAAACCTGATTTTGATTAGCGCTAATGAAGTTGAAGAGATAAACAATGTTCTTAAGGGTTTAAATTTGAATGTTCAGAATCTAAATTTAAATAAAAGCGAATTCCCAATTACTGACAATACTTCTTTAATTGTTTTGGGTGGCGCCTTGAGAGGGCTCTTAACTAGAGCAGAAGATAATTTGATTAGCTTGACTAGTTTAGGAACAAAGGAGGAATATCATCGTAATAAAATTTTGTATTTTGTTAGTACCTGGCGCAATGTTTTTATCGCCACCTTCGGCACTTTATTAGCTAGTAGCTTGTTGGTAATTTGGTTTTTATATTCAATAAATAATAATTTAACTAACCGCTTGAATATGACTGCTAATATTATTATTCCAAAAGACTTAAAAAATCTTCAAGAGACGATAAAAGATTTTAATAATTTAGTTGCGCAAGCGATTAAAGCCAAGGGCTATAGTTCTAAATGGCTTTCTATAATAAACCAAATTTGGTTGACGGCGGGGAAAAATATAAACATCAGTAGATTACATTTTGACCCCATAACTCTTTCTATGTTGATTGGCGGATCGGGCAGTGGCGAAGTTGAAGTAATCAATTTCAAAAACAGGTTGATTAAAAATCCAAATTTTGAAAATGTCTCTTTGCCGTTATCGCAGATTGTTAAGGAAGGAGAGAGGGTATCTTTTCAGATGAGTATGAAGGTGAAGAAGAAATCTTAAAAAACTCGCATCATCAAACGTGACGATCGTCACAAAAGAAGACATGCTGTGGATAAGTTTTAATCAAAAAACAAAGCCCCCGTCTGACGGAGGTGCAAAAGATTTAATCTAAAATCCTGTAGTTCTTTACGATAATTTGACGCCCAAATTCTTTTCTGTTATCTTCTAAGCATTCATTATATATGCGTAAAAGAAATGTTTACGTTTTAATTCTTGTGGTGGCAGTGACGCTTTTAGCAGCGGTTTTTGTTTATCCGCCAATTTTTGATAAAAACTATAATTTTCGTAATTGGCGTCTCGGCTTAGATTTAGTTGGTGGCAGTCATCTGGTCTATCAAGTTGATTTGACTGGCATTCAGTCTACCGATCGTGAATCAGTCGTTAATGGTTTGCGTGATGTGATTGAAAAAAGAGTTAATCTTTTTGGTGTCAGTGAGCCCCAGGTTTTTACTTCTAAGGCCGGTGAAAATTATCGTTTAGTGGTAGAATTAGCTGGAATTAAAGACGTTTCAGAAGCCATAAAAGAAATTGGAGAAACTCCTTTCCTAAACTTTGCCGAAGTTGATGCTACCGATCCAAATAATCCTAAATTTATTTTTACCAATCTCAATGGTCGCTATGTGTCTGGTGCGCAATTAGTTTTTGATCCAACCACTGGCCGTCCAAGCGTTACCATTTCTTTTAATGATGAGGGGGCAAAAATTTTTGAAGAGCTAACGGCAAAAAATATCAGCAAACCAGTCGCAATCTTTTTAGATAACCAATTAATTGAAATGCCGGTTGTTCAGGAGAGAATTTCTGGAGGAAAGGCAAGTATCACTGGTAATTTTACAGTTGTTGAGGCTCGTCAAATGGTGGAGAGATTTAATGCCGGAGCTTTGCCCGCCCCTATTACTTTAGTCAATCAACAAACGATTGGCGCCGGCCTTGGAGCCGACTCCTTAAATAAAACTATTTGGGCTGGATTAATTGGTACGATATTGGTCATTATTTTTATGTTGGCTTATTACCATTGGTATGGTTTGGCCGCCGCTTTTGCTTTGGTAATTTATATATTTCTTACCTTGGCGGTTTATAAATTATTCGGTGTGACAATGACGCTGGCCGGTATTGCTGGTTTTATTCTTTCTATTGGCATGGCAGTAGATGCCAATGTCTTGATTTTTGAAAGAAGAAAAGAAGAAATTAAAAAAGGTGTTTCTAATACCGCAGCTATTGAAGAGGGTTTTCGCCGAGCCTGGCCATCAATTCGTGATTCAAATATTTCCACGATTTTAACATCTGTTATTTTATATTATTTTATGACCAGTTTTGTTCGTGGTTTTGCGTTGACACTTTTATTGGGTGTAATTATTAGTATGTTTAGCGCAATTATTGTTACTCGAACAGTATTAAAAGTTTTTGCAAAACAATGATTATAAAAAATAAATATATTTTTCTTGGTTTATCTTTATTACTGATTGTTGCCGCTATTGTGGCCCTAGTCACTTTTGGCTTGAAGGAGGGTATTGATTTTAAGGGTGGTACGCAATGGGAAATTAACGGCGTTAAACAGGAAAATCTTCAAACAATTTTACCTAAAGATACTATTATTACTAATGGAAGCAATAATAGTTTTATTGTTCGGTTGCCAGAATTATCTGAAGCCGATCACCAAAAATATTTCAAAGAAATAAAAGAGAAAGATTCGGAGGCGGTAGAGTTGAGTTTTGAAACAATCGGATCATCTATTGGACAAGAATTAAAACAAAAGGCTATTTGGGCTTTCTTATTTGTCCTTCTTGGTATTTCATTATATATAGCTTTTGCTTTCCGAAAAGTTTCTCATCCAGTTAGTTCCTGGAAATATGGTTTTATAACTTTGCTGACACTTTTTCATGACGCTCTTATCCCGGCCGGATTAATGGCGATTCTTGGTTGGTTGTATGGAGCAGAAATCGGAGTTAATTTTATAGTCGCCATCTTAGTCGTTATGGGCTTTTCAGTACACGACACTATTGTTGTTTTTGATCGTATTAGGGAAAATCTTCGATTAGAAAAAGGCACTAATTTTGATTTTTCCAATCTAGTTAATAAAAGCGTTGTCCAAACTTTTGCCCGTTCCATTAATACCTCTTTAACTTTGATTTTGGTACTTTTAGCGCTTTACTTTTTGGGCGCAGATTCGCTTAGAAGCTTCATCGTAGTAATTTTAGTGGGGGTGGTGGTCGGCACCTATTCTTCTATTTTCGTAGCCAGCCCATTATTGGTTTTAGTGAATCCCGTTAGAAACCGCGATCGTGTATTATGAGATATGTAATTTTATAGAACCAAGCGATCTGTTTCTAACGGGATGAAGAAAAAATGAATTATTTGACATAGTTATTGTCAAATGTTACACTATATATAATAAATATGAAAAAGATGCTTGTAGACAAATTAGTGAGCATTTTACTAGCTGATTTACCTTCTCGACAGAAAGAGGTTGTTGAAAGTCGTTATGGTTTAAAAAATAATAACCCTATGACTTTAGCAGAGATTGGCGATAAATATGGCGTTACTCGAGAGAGAATTCGTCAAATTGAAAGCCTGGCTTTAGCTTCGGTAAAAAGTAAACTAGACCAAAAAGATTATAAATCTTTCATAGAATTTGTTGTTAATCATTTAAATAAATTAGGTGGTGTTCGCAGGGAGGATTTTTTAAGTTCTGACTTAGAGCAAACTGGTAATCAAATCAAATTCTTATTGGAAATAAGTGATCAGTTAAAATATCGTCTGGCCGATAATGATTTTCACGCTTTTTGGTATGTTAATGATTCTGTTTATCAAAAGGCCAATTCTTTTATTGATAATTTGACACAAGTTCTTGTGGTCGAACAAGATTGGAAACAAGAAATGAAAGCTCTATTTGCAGAAAATTATCTTTCCTTATCTAAAAAATTCTCTTTCAATGGTTATGGAGATTTCGGTTTAAAAGAGTGGGCCCATATTAACCCAAAAACAGCTCGAGATTGGGCTTTCTTGGTTTTGAAAAAAGCGCAAAAACCAATGCATTTTACGGAATTAGCTCGTGTTGTTAATAATTTGCGCAAGGAAAAAAATACCAATGTGCAAACTGTTCATAATGAATTAATTAAAGACGATCGTTTTGTTTTAGTTGGAAGAGGAGTTTATGGCTTGAGAGAATTTAATTTGATGGCTGGAACATGCAAAGAAGTTATTACTCAAATTTTATCAAAGCATGGCCCTCAAACCACAAAGGATTTGATTAAGCTTGTTAACGAAAAAAGGGATTTTAAAGAAAATACTTTAATTTTGAATCTTCAAAGCAAGAAGCACTTTATGCGTCTAGGAGATGGACGCTATACTGTCCGCGAAGTATAATTAGTTAGTGATTGCAGTAATTTACAATATTTGGTCTAATATTTGGTGGCTGGTGATTCCGGTTATTTTGTTTTTCATATTTTTAAAATTTTGGTTATTTTATATTCGTATTTCCTATATTATGAATATGAAATGGATCACCCTTCGGATACGTGTTCCTAAAGACAATCCTAGGACGCCCCTGGCAATGGAACAGATATTCAGCGCTGCCTACTCCACTTTTTCCCATGGTCTTCGCCTATCCCAAATTTATTGGGAGGGAATGGTTGAGGACTGGACATCTTTTGAGATTGCTGCCGCTGGTGGTAGCGTCGCTTTCTACATTAGAACCCAGAAAAACCATCGTCATCTTTTCGAATCGGCAGTTTATTCCCAGTATTCCGATGCCGAAATTGATCTAGTTGATGATTATACAAATATTCTTCCCAGTGTTGTGCCGAATAATACTTACAATCTTTTTGGGGCGGAAATGATTTTAGCCAATAAAGACGCTTTTCCAATTCGTGTCTGGTCTTATTGGAACCAACCACTTGAGAAAGAAGAGCGAGCCGATACAATGGCTGTTTTGTTGGAAGCTTTATCTAAATTAAAAGAAGGGGAGATGGTTTGGTTTCAAATTTTAATTAGGCCAACTGATGCCGAGTGGACTAAAGAGGCTAAAAAAGTGATAGCCAAAGAAGCTAAAAGGACAAAACCTGAAAAGAAAGCCAATTACATAAAAAAGAGTGGGGAATTTTTAAATAATTTATTTTTATCACCATTCCAACAGCCCGTCTGGGAAGAAGAAAAAGAGGAAAAAAAGGAAGTAATAAGATTAACGCCTGGCGAGTCCGATGTTGTTAAGGCGATGGAAATAAAAGTAGGAAAATTAGCTTTTGAGACCGGTATGCGATGGATGTATATTGCCAGGAAAGATGTTTTTAGCGGCTCTATAATTACCAGTTTTCTAGGTTTTTTCCGCCAATTCAATACTCATAATATGAATGGAATCAAGCCTGATAAACCAACATTAACAATCGGTCGTCAACCTTTTAAGCAACGAGGCATTTGGGCTAAGAAAAGACGTCTTTTTGAGCGTTACCGTTATAGGGTTTTTCCAAAAAATAAGTTTTCGATGTTAAATATTGAAGAACTGGCAACTATTTATCATTATCCAAGCTCTATAGTGGAAGCGCCTGGATTACAGCGAGTAGAAGCTAAAAAAGGTACGCCACCTTCTACACTGCCTGTAGAATAGATGTTAGATTTTAGATGTTGGATGTTGGGACGATTAAAAAACCTAAAATCCAAAATCTAATATCCAAAATCCAAAACAATGAATGAACATATAACATACTTCGGTTTAACAAATTTTCGTAATGAGAAGAGAAAGTTTGGTATTAAAACGGATGATCGCCGTCGTCATATTTATGTCCTTGGAAAAACTGGTGTTGGAAAAAGCACCCTATTAGAAAACATGATTATTGATGATATTCGGGCTGGAAATGGCGTGGCTTTTTTGGATCCTCATGGTGAGTCGGCAGAAAAAATATTAGATTTCATTCCTGAAGAGCGGCTTGATGATGTTATTTATTTTGATCCGTCTGATACTAAATTTCCGATTGCTTTTAATCCGCTGGAGCAAGTAAGTAGCGAGTTTCGTCATTTGGTCGCCTCTGGCATTATGGGTGTTTTTAAGAAAATTTGGGTAGATGCCTGGTCAGCTCGTATGGAATATATTTTAAACAATACCTTATTGGCGTTGTTGGAATTTCCGGGCACAACGCTTTTGGGAATTATGAGGATGTTAAACGACCCGAATTATCGAAAAAGGGTTGTCGAAAATTTAAAGGACCCTGTCATTAAAAGTTTTTGGGTTAATGAGTTTGCCCGTTACAGTCAAAAATTTGAAACAGAAGCAACGGCTGCCATTCAGAATAAAGTTGGTCAACTTATTTCTAATCCATTAATTAGGAATATTTTAGGCCAGCCACAATCCTCCATTGATATTAGAAAAGTAATGGATGAAAAAAAGATTTTGATTGTCAATTTATCAAAGGGAAAAATTGGTGAAGATAATTCGGCTTTGATGGGCGCGATGATCATTACCAAATTGCAGCTGGCGGCGATGTCCCGCGTCGATGTGCCAGAAAAAGAGCGTAACGATTTTTATTTGTACGTAGACGAATTTCAAAATTTCTCTACCGACTCTTTTGCTAATATTTTATCTGAAGCAAGAAAGTACCGTCTGTGTTTAACATTAGCCAATCAATATTTAGATCAATTAGATGAAACGGGGAAAACAACTATTCGATCGGCAATTTTTGGCAATGTTGGCACGATGATTATTTTTCGGGTTGGCGCTGAAGACGCAGAATTTTTAGAGAAAGAATTTATGCCAGAATTCGAACCGCAAGATTTAGTTAATTTGGCTAAATATAATGTATATGCCAAATTGATGATTGACGGTCTGGCTTCACGGCCTTTTTCGGCGCAAACCTTAAGTCCTTTTGTAAGGCCACTCGTATCATTTAAAAAAGATATTATTGAAAATACTCGTCTTAAATACGCGATTTCTAAAAGTGTTGTTGAGGAAAAAATTGCCAGCGAGTGGTTGGTTGACAGCCAGAAATCGGCTCATGATAGAATTGTCCGAAGAGACGAAAAACCGCTTTCTGAAGCTTTAAGGCCGCGTGAGCAGAGATATTCTAATTCCAGATATTCTGGTTCTGGACATCATTCTGATTCCCCGAGATATTCATCTAATTCTTCTAGTCCGCATTCACCATATCTTCCCCCAAACATTTCTGTTCCCAAGCCGCCACATCCACCAAAAGAGCCAGTAAATGTTGATCAATTAAAGGAGGCGATTAAAAAATCTCTTGGAAAATAAACCCCCGCACCTAATATCGTTATTAGGTGAGGGGGTAAAAATGAGCGCCGCGACTCATTTTGCTTATTTCCTGCTTTTAATAATAGCTAATTCCCAATCTACTATCGGCATTCTTTTATAGTCTCTATGTTCAGTATTGTCTAATATATCTTCTACTGATATTCCCAATCTCTTGGCTTCTGATTGAGCCGAGTTATAGATTTCGGGCTCTTCTTCTATCATCAAATCGGCCATTTTATTAGCCTCTTCCGAATCAAACTGAATTCTTTCGCTTTCTTTTCCCTCTTTTCTAGCTTTTTTCTCTCTCCGCGTATTACAAAACATAATGACAAAATATAATACACCTAAAACAACAATAATAATTCCTAAAACTGGGAAGATCCATGTAGGAATCATTTTATCTCCTTGTAAAAGTTCTAGTTTGATTTCTCCACTCTCTCCACGTATTCCCCAGTTTGGGTATTAACCCGGATGACGTCTCCGGTGTTGATGAAGAGTGGCACAGAAACTTTGGCTCCGGTTTCCAGTTCGGCTTGTTTGGAGCCGCCCTGGGCAGTATTGCCTTTGTCGCTGGGTGGCGCTTCTTTTACTTTCAGTTCCATTTTTACTGGCGCGAGAATATTAATGATCTTATCTTGAAATTTTTGAGCGTCAACATTGGTGTTCGGTTTCAAAAATAAACCCTGTTGGCCAACCACTTCTTCCGTTAGGAAAAATCTCTGGCTGGGATTGTCTTTAGCGCAAAACCAAAATTGGCTATGGTTGGCATATAAAAATTTTACAGTCTCTCGGATAATTTCCACCTCTTCAAAGGTTTCATTTTGGTGGAAATTTCGTGTAATAATTTTCCCGTTTATCAAATTTTTCATTTTCACCTGGGAAACGGCCTTTCTTTGCTGCATTCTTAAAAAAGCAAATTCCTGCACTTCATAAGGAGCGCCTTCAAAAATGAAAGTTGTGCCGATACGTAAATCATTATAATTAAGTGACATAATATATAATTGTGTGTTATTATATTAACGAAAAATGACAAAGAAAGCAAGTAAAGTTTTTGTAGGAATGAGTGGAGGAGTGGATTCTTCAGTAACAGCGGCGCTTTTAAAAAAGCGTGGTTTTGATGTTGTGGGTATTTTTATTAAATCTTACAACGTAAATGGGTGTGGTGAGCAAGATGCTGATGATGCGCGCCGCGTGGCCGAGCAGTTAAAAATTCCTTTTTATGTTTTTGATTTAGAAAAAGAATATAAAGAGAAGGTAGTCCAGTATATGATTGATGGTTATAAAAATGGCCTGACGCCCAATCCGGACGTGATGTGCAATAAGGAAATTAAATTCGGGATTTTTTTAAAGAGGGCTTTGGAATTAGGCGCGGATTATGTAGCGACCGGGCATTATGTGCGTTTATTAACGAATAACGAATTTAATACGAAAAAGATTCGTTATTCGTTAATTTCTGCAAAAGACAAAAATAAAGACCAATCCTATTTTCTCTGGACACTGACTCAAAAACAATTAAGGTACTGCCTATTCCCAATCGGCGAATATACAAAACCTCAAGTTCGCCAAATGGCAAAAAAATTTGGCTTGATTACGGCGGAGAAAAAAGATTCGCAAGGGATTTGTTTTTTAGGCCAAGTTTCTCTGCCAGAATTTTTGGAAGGTTACCTTCCGAAAAAAAAGGGGGTCGTTTTAAATATGGTCGGAGAAAAAATTGGTGAACACAATGGCGCCCATTTTTATACAATCGGACAGCGTCACGGATTAGGAATTGGTGGTTCAGCCAAGCCAAGATATATTGCCGAAAAAAATATAAAAACAAATTCAATCATTGTTGCTGAAGGCAAAAATAACAAAGCTCTATATCGAAAAGAAGTTAGTTTAGTAAATATAAATATAATAAATCCAATATCCAATATCCAATATCCAATATCTATTTTTGCTAGAGTGCGTTACCGCCAACCTCTTGCAAGAGCTATTTTAATCCGCAACCCTTCGACGAACTCAGGGTTTCGCCTTATCTTCGATAAGGCTCAAAAATTTGTTGCCCCCGGTCAATCGGCTGTCTTTTATTCAAAAACTGGCGAAATGCTTGGCGGCGGAATCATCAAATATTAGTTATCCACAGCAGGTCTTTATTTGTGACGATCGTCATAAGTGATGATATTGATAAAAGTTTTTAAAACTGCTATTTTGAACCTGGGACATTACAAAAGGAGAAAAATAATGAACGACTACGAACAGAAAGATTGGCATAATGATGTCGAATTTTTTATTGCTCAACCAAAAAAAGAATGGCGCGAGAGACTTCGTATATTCCTCCAAAAATTATTTAATTGTTCTGATTTTACTATTAATCAAGGAAAACAAATATCGGAGTTGCTTGATATAAGCACAATAGATTTTCCCGGAATTATGTGGAATGGGGGTCAAATTTTTCAAGAAAAGTTTGAGAGGGTTCATGGGCGATTTAACCGTTTAAATTGGCTTTTTGGTGCCTTGAGCGATGTTGCGAAATGGGAATTTATTTTACAATGGCTGCAATCACCGAATTTAGAACTAAATGGCAAGCCTTTGGATTTCTTATCTGATGACGAAAGTTTTAAAAAATTACAAGAGGTAATTTTTCGCTTGGCTTCTGGGACGCCTTCCTGATACCATCTTCTGAATGGTTAAAAAACTTCCATTGCACGATTTATTTTTCTGGACGAGCTCTTTTTTCTTGCTTGGTGTATTATTGGGTTCGGCAACACAACTTTTTTCTTATAAGATTATTTGGATTTTTGTAGCGACTTTAATTTTGGGAATATTGTTACGGCTCCGGGCGGGCCGTATTTTTTTAGTCCTCTTTATTTTACTTGGCGCAATTTATTTTCATGTTTTTGATTATTTTCAAAAACATCCCACTCCAGTCTTTGATCAAAAAATTAAATTTCATGCAACTGTGGAAAAAGTTGATCCGAAAATTAATGGGCAAGAGCTCACAGTTAAAACAGATTCACCAGAAATAAAACTGAAAATAGAAACATTTCGCTACCCAGCTTTTAATTATGGAGATTATATAAAAGTTGAAGGTAAAATAAGTAAAAGTAAGTCAGAGTTTATAAATGGCGTTGTTTATAAGCCATCTATTAAATTAATAGAAAGTGGACGAGGCTGGTTAATTAAAAAGTATTTGTTGAAAATAAGAAATGATTTTGAAAATAATTTAAAAAAAGTTTTACCTTATAATCAAGCGGTTTTTCTTTCTGGATTAACAGTAGGAGGTCGCTCGGAATTTTCTAAAGAACTGGAAGAGCAATTTCGCCAAAGTGGAACTTTGCACTTAGTGGCGCTTTCCGGCTTTAATATTTTAATTATCGTTAATTATCTAGGAGCTTTTTTTCTATTGTTTGTATCTCGAAGAAGAGCAATTTTTTTGACTTGTTTTTCGATTATTTTATTTGTATTAATGACCGGCGCTGAGGCCTCTATTATTCGTGCGGCGATTATGGGATTTATTGTCATTTTAGCTGAGCAATCTGGAAGGTTATTTAATATTCGTAATGCAATCACGACTGCTGCTCTGATTATGGTCTTGTTTAATCCAAAAGTTTTAGTTTTTGATTTGGGATTCCAGCTTTCATTTTTAGCCTTGATGGGAATTGTTTATTTAAAACCAATTTTGGAAGGTTACCTTCCAAAATTATTAAAGAAGAAACTTTGGCTTAAGGATGAAATTTTAACGACTGTTTCCGCGGAGGCAGTGGTTTTGCCGGTTTTGTTTTTGAAATTAGGTTATGCTTCGCCCTGGGGAATTATTTCTAATCCTTTAATCGCGCTTTTTATTCCTTTGACAATGGGTTTGGGGTTTTTGACTGGCGCCGCTGGCTTTATTTCTTATTATTTAAGCTTGCCATTGGGTTGGTTGGTAAATATACTGCTCACATATGAACTCGCGGTCATTAAAGTTACTAGCATGCTTGGCGGTTACTTTTGATTTGGTTTTGTGGGGGTGGATTTTATTTCCTTCCCTTCGATCCGACTCAGGGCAAGCTGTCGTAATGTATTTTTTGGATGTTGGGCAAGGTGATAGTGAATTAATTACCATTGATGGCGTAGATATTTTAGTTGATGGCGGCCCGGACGCAAAAGTTTTGGAGAGTTTATCAAAAGTAATGTCGCCAACAGATCGTTATATTGATTTAGTTATTTTGAGTCATCCGCACTTAGATCACTTTGGAGGCCTTACCGATGTTTTAAAGAATTATGACGTGGGAGTATTTATTGACAGTGGACATGATCATACAATTTCCCAATATGATTATTTTAAAAAAGTTTTAGCAGAAGAAAATATAAAACATATTAATTTGGGAAAGGGGGACAAAGTAAAATACAAAGATCTGGTTTTAAATTTTCTTTCGCCGGAAAAAACTGGTCAAAAAGACATGCATGATAATACCCTTGTCTTTATGTTAGAGAAGGAAAATTTTAAAGGGCTATTTACCGGTGATATAAATTTTAAGGTGGAGAAAAATTTGATGCGGGACTATAAAGATTTAACCGCGAATTTATTGAAAGTCAGCCATCATGGCTCGGCTAATTCTGCCAGTAATGAGTGGCTTCGCGCAGTAAGGCCTCAAATTTCTGTGATTGGTGTTGGAGCGCGCAATCCATATGGCCATCCCAAACCAGCTCTACTTAGCCGCTTGCAATCCAGCGGCGCCCAAATCTTCCGCACTGACCAAAATGGAACGATAAAAGCAGTATTAGAGGAAGGGAATTTGAATATAAGTGTTCAAAAATGGTAGAATTTTCTCATGAGAATTTTAGCTAATGACATTGCGCATCACGAGGGCAAAGAAGTAGTGCTCAAGGGTTGGGTTTCTGTGAGGCGAGATCACGGCAAGATTGTTTTTATTGATTTGCGGGACCGAAGCGGTATTGTCCAATGTGTTTTTACCAAAGTCACTCCAGAGGTGGAAAAATTGCGCCCAGAGTGGGTTATAAAAATTACTGGCACGGTGAATAAGCGTCCAGAAAAAATGGTCAATCTAAATCTTCCCAATGGCCATCACGAAGTGCTTGTAAAAGAATTAGAGGTCTTAAATGAAGCGCAGACATTGCCAATTTCTATTGACACTGATGGCTATGAAATTGGTGAAGAATCGCGACTGAAATATCGCTATTTAGATTTACGCCGCGCTAGATTGCAGAAAAATTTACGTATGCGCTATGCGGTTAATGAATTTATACGTAACCATTTAACTAAACAAGATTTTATTGAAATTGAAACGCCAATCATTTCTAAATCCACACCAGAAGGGGCGAGGGATTATTTAATTCCTTCCAGAATTCAGACAGGAAAGTTTTACGCTTTACCTCAGTCTCCTCAGCAATATAAGCAGTTATTTATGGTTTCTGGTTTGGAGAGATATTTTCAAATCGCCCGTTGCTTTCGCGATGAAGATACTCGAGGCGATCGTCAGCCAGAATTTACACAACTGGACTTGGAAATTAGTTTTGCTGAAAGGGAAGATGTGATGGATTTAATCGAAGATCTTTATATAAAAATGGTAGAAGTTTTATTTCCAGAGCATAAAATTACCCAAAAACCTTTTCCTCGTTTAACTCATGCCGAAGCGATGAAAAAATATAACTCTGATAAACCAGATTTGCGTAAAGATAAAAATGATAAATTTGAACTCGCATTTTGTTGGATTATTGATTTCCCATTTTTTGAGGAAACTGAAGAAGGCGGCTATACTTTTACGCACAATCCGTTTTCTAAACCCAAAGATGAGCATATGGACTTATTAATATCTAAAAAAAATATCGATAAAATTTTAACTACCCAATATGACCTGGCGCTTAACGGATATGAAATTGGCGGAGGTAGTATTCGTAATTTTAAACCAGAGGCGTTAAAAAGAGTTTTTGAAATTATAGGTATGGATGAGGAGAGAATTAAAAATAATTTTGGTCACATGATCGAGGCGTTTTCTTATGGCGCGCCACCAGAAGGTGGTATTGCAATGGGATTAGATCGCTTTATGGCGATTGTCATGAATGAGCCAAATATCCGTGAGGTAATTGCTTTCCCTAAAACTGGCGATGGTCGTGATTTGATGATGGAAGCGCCCAGCGAGGTAGACAAAAAGCAGTTAGATGAGTTAGGATTAGAAATCAAAAAACAAACTAAGAAAAAATAATGAGGAAGGAGAGAACATTAGTTGTTATAAAACCTGATGGTGTGCAGAGAACTCTTATTGGGGAAATTGTAAGGCGCTTTGAAAGAAGCGGTTTAAAATTAGTTGGATTAAAGATGATGGTTCCGACATCAAGCTTTATTGATAAGCATTATAATCTTGATCCAAACTGGCGAATGATTACCGGGCAAAAAACAATCGAATCTTATTTGAAAAAAGGCAAGACGCCGCCATCTACCGATCCTCTAAAAATCACAGAGCTTGTTTTGAAGGGATTGAAATCTTACATGAGTTCTGGCCCGGTGGTGGCGATGGTTTGGCAGGGGATTCATGCAATTGGTATTGTCAGAAAATTAGTTGGCAGCACCGAACCTTTGACTTCTGACGTAGGTACAATCCGCGGGGATTTTACAATTGATTCTTATGAAGTTTCTGACTTAGATGGTCGTTCGGTGCGAAATCTTATCCATGCTTCAGGTAATAAAGAAGATGCTGAAAAAGAAATAAAATATTGGTTTAAAAAAGATGAGTTAATAAATTATCGCTTAGTGCAAGAGGCGATTCTTTACGATGTAAATTTAGATGGATACTTGGAATAAATGCTAAATATATTCTCAAAGCTTTTTAGTCCGGTAAAAGGGCTGGAAAGGGTAGTGGAACAAGTTAATAATTTGGAAACAACAGTTAAGGATTTGACGGATATTGAGCTGCGCTCTAAAAGTGAAGAATTAAAAAAACAAATTCAATCTGAAGGAAAATCTTTAGACGAAGCCTTACCTGAAGCTTTTGCTTTAGTTCGCGAATCGGCCAAGCGCACGCTCAAACAGCGACACTACGATGTCCAGCTGATGGGTGGTATTGTTTTGCATCAGGGAAAAATTGCCGAAATGATGACTGGGGAAGGTAAGACTTTGGTAGCGACAGCGCCTGTTTATTTAAATTCGCTGGCTGGCAAAGGAGCGCATGTTGTCACTGTCAACGAATATTTAGCCAAAAGAGACACAGTTTGGATGGGTCAGGTTTATTACGCCTTAGGCGTAAAAGTAGCTTGTCTTGTCCACGACAGCGCGCTTTTATATGATCAGAAATTCATCCCAATAAATGCCGAAACTTTAATTGATAAAGAGCGAGACACAACAGGATCGTTTTTAGTGCAAGAAGAATTTTTGCGACCGATTAGCCGAAAAGAAGCTTATCAAGCGGATATTTTGTACGGTACAAACCACGAGTTTGGTTTTGATTATTTACGTGACAATTTAGCTTATTCAAAAGACCAGCAGGTCCAGCGAGAACCTTACTTTGCAATCATCGACGAAGTAGACAGTATTTTAATTGACGAAGCGCGCACACCGCTTATTATTTCTGCTCCCGACCAAGAATCGAGCCAATATTACAAAACATTTAGTCATCTGGTGAAGCGACTGGAAAAAGACGTTGATTATATTGTTGATGAAAAATTAAAGTCAACCGATATTACTGCAAGCGGTATTGATAAGGTTGAAAAAGAATTAAAGGTAGAAAATATTTACGCTCCGGAAAATATGCGCCTAACTCACTACCTTCAGGAGTGTTTGCAGGCACAGGGATTATTTCAGCTCGATAAAGATTACGTCGTCAAAGATGGTGAGATTATAATTGTCGACCAATTTACCGGTCGCTTAATGCATGGGCGAAGATATTCTGGCGGATTGCACCAGGCTATCGAAGCCAAAGAGGGCTTGGCAGTACAAAACGAAAGCCGTACCTATGCGCAAGTGTCCATCCAAAATTACTTCCGTTTATATAAAAAATTAGCTGGTATGACCGGTACCGCTCAAACTTCAGCTGAAGAATTCGATAAGGTTTACAAACTGGAAGTGGTTAGTATTCCAACCAACCGACAAAATATTAGAAAAGATTCTCCGGATTTAATTTATAAAAATTTAGATGCAAAATACGAGGCGATTATTAAAGAGATTAAACAAAAAAATGAAGCCGGTCAGCCACTTTTGGTGGGTACAGTTTCCATTGAAAAGAATGAAGAACTTTCTCGTCGATTAAATAGCCGAGGTATCAAACACGAAGTTTTAAATGCTAAAAACAATGAGCGGGAGGCGGCGATTATTGCCCAAGCTGGAAAGCCCGGCGCGATTACGATTGCCACAAACATGGCCGGCCGTGGAGTGGACATTATTTTGGGTGGCAATCCGCCGGAAATTTTGGACGGGCAGAAAGTTCGTGATTTGGGGGGGTTGCATGTTATTGGCACAGAGCGTCATGAAGCGCGGCGCATTGATAATCAGCTGCGCGGTCGCGCCGCTCGGCAGGGTGATCCGGGGTCTAGTCAATTTTATTTATCATTGGAAGATGATTTGATGAGGGTTTTTGGCGGAGAAAGAATTAAGAATTTAATGACCAGCTTGAAAGTGCCGGAAGATCAGCCAATTGAATCGGGCATGGTTACTCGGGCGGTTTTACAGGCCCAGTCAAAAATTGAAGGAATGAATTTTGATGCTCGCAAGCACTTGCTCGATTATGACGATGTTTTAAACAAGCAACGGCAGGCGGTTTATAAAATGAGACAAGAAATGTTGGAGACTAATGCCAATCCGCAAATTTTGCAGGCGCTAGATTTCTTCTGGATGACCCATTTGGACGACATGGAACATCTTTCGCAATCAGTTCGTTTGCGCGCATATGGACAGCATGATCCGTTAGTGGAATATCGTCGAGAGGGACATAAGCTCTATCAAGAAATGATGGAGAATTTTGAACAATGGAAAATTGAAAACGATTCTAAAATTGCGGATTCCGAATTACGAATTGAAAATAATCCTCAATTCGCAATCCGCAATTCTGAATCGAAACAATATTCTGGCACCGGCCGAAATGACCCTTGTCCTTGCGGTTCGGGTAAGAAATATAAGAAATGTCATGGGAAATAAGAGAAGCCATCAGTAAGCCACTCGTCGTTTTGTCAGTTTTTTTAATTTGACAATAAAGTTTATCTTAAGATAAACTTAAAATGTATGAAAAATAATATTGTGGGATTAAAAGAATTAAGAGGAAATATGCAAAAATACGCTTCTTTAATTGAAAAAGGAGAATTTTTTATAGTTGTAAAAAGATCTAAACCATTATTTAAAATTTCTTCTGTTGATGAAGACGATGGATTGTGGGAAACGATAGTTGATTTTACTAAGATTAATAAGAGAGGTATTCTTGCAAAAAAATTACTTACAAAACTTTAATTATGGATAAAATTGATAGGGCATTAAATAAACTAATTCCTAAAGAAAAAGAACGAATAAAAAATATTATTAAAGCGCTCCAATTGGGGCGTTTTAATAATTTGGATATTAGAAAATTAAAAGGATTAGAAAATATTTTCCGAGTCCGAAAAGGCGGAATTAGAATTATTTATCAAGTGATAAATAAAGAAATTTTCATCATAAAAATTGATAAAAGAAAAGAAAATACTTATAAATTTTAAGTACCATGCTACCGCTTATTTGAACAACTACAATAAATAATATAGTCTTGCAACATGCGACTTCCAAAAGATGACAAGTATTATCATTGGACTAGCCATAGTAAGCACAAAATGCTCCAGTATCAAATATCAGAAAGTTTAGTGAAAAGAATTATTCGCTCTCCGAAAAGAGTTGAAGAGGGTAT
>CAYIZY010000001.1:3698-34293 GCA_964368235.1 uncultured Candidatus Saccharibacteria bacterium | reverse complement strand
ATAATACGGCGGCGACAATTTCCATTGTCAGTGATGGTCAAATAATTGATTCTGTCATTTACGATAAAAATGCTCTTTTTGCTCCAGCTGGACAAAGTTTAGAAAGAAAAGCTTTAGAAAATGGTCAATGTGTTTCTGCCCAGCAGGCGGGAGAATTTTTGGGAAATAGCTGCGACCCTTCGGCAAGCTCAGGGCAAGCTCTGTGGGAAGCGCGCGCTGTTCCAAGTCCCCAAAATAAATCAAATATGCCAGAGCCGCGTGACGCGCCGCTTGCGGTAGAAAATTTCCGCATCGAATTCAGCTCCGCCACGATGGAGCTGATTTTGAATTGGGCGGAAGCATCTTCTTCGGCTTCGTCCACTCCTAATTATCAAATTGTTAGTGATGGCGACTTGGGATTTGTAACCTCGACTACCGCCACCTCCACAAAAGTGGCAATCAAAGAAGTTGGTAGGGAATTTAAATTTTCTATCCAAACCTTAGATCGAGAAGGTCTGGCTTCGCCCATCGCCGAAACCTCCATCACGCCAAAATTTATAAACAATCTTTATTTTTACAAAAATCCTTCCAGTTCAGAATATTTAATTGAAATAAAAACTGATTCCTATCCATTCATCCCCGATCTTTTTGCTCTTGGTGTTCGTTGGAAAAATTTAAAATTTTACCTAAATGGTGATCTAAATAATCCCTTAATGATTGAATATAAAAATTGTGGCCAGCAAACTGTAAACAAAACGAGTGTCATTTTGCCCGACGATCAAATGCGTTGCACTAATGATGGTGGAATATACGGTGAAGGTTTTGATTTTAAAAATATCGAAGACAATAATTTTGTTTTTAAAATTACCGATTCTAGTTCGACTTTTTCCACAAGCGATTTCGTAACTGTTGTTTATGAAACAACTCATTCATCCGCCTTTTTTGACGGTCGAATTGTTTATTTTCAAAAAGTTGCCACCGACAAACAAAATTATTATTTTCAGGAAAATATTCCCATTCATCAGCCACCGCAATTAAATGATGAAATTACAACAGAATTTCGCTCGGAAGAATCGAGGGTTCTTGTTGGTTGGCCCAAAGCAAATGATCCGGATACACTAGATAGCCTTTTGGTTTATGAAATAAAATATAATGGAGAGGATGATTGGCAGGAAATTCCTGGAAATTTTGATTTCAAACAAGTAGAATTGGGCGACAGTTTTTCCATTACCGTTCGAGCTAAAGATCCATTTGGAAATTATTCTGGAGAAATTACAAAAGATTGGACTTATCCGGAAATTATAGATATAATTTCTGGCGATGATAGCCCTACTACATAATATTCGCAGCCTACACAATGTCGGTTCTATTTTTCGCACTGCCGATGCGGTTGGTTTGGAGAAAATTTATTTGTGCGGCATTACACCGTCGCCGATTGATGAATTTGGCCAATTCAGGCCACAGATTAGCAAGGTTTCTTTAGGCGCGGAAAAAACAGTTTCTTGGGATGATTCGGCGCGCTCGCCGCAAGCAATCGCAAAATTAATTGAAAAGCTAAAAAAAGACGGCTACAAAATTTTTGCTCTGGAAATATCAAAAAACTCCACCCCCTACAATCTATTGAAGTCCCACTTTAATATATCAAAAGTTGTTTTGATAGTGGGGAATGAGGTGAGGGGTTTGCCCAAATCAATTTTAAATGAAGCGGATAAAATTTTGTCTATCCCGATGAGAGGCAAAAAAGAATCACTCAATGTGGCGGTGGCTTTCGGTGTTGTCGCCTATCATTTGAGTTTATAATTATGTATATGAAAAATATTTTCTTGGTCTTGATTTTAGCGGTTGTTTTAGGCGCAGTTTATATTTGGACATCCGATGTCCTGAATATATGGACACCGGATGTCCTTATATTAAATGGGCAAGAAATTAAAATAGAAATTGCTGATACGCCGGCTAAGCGGGCGCGGGGGCTTTCGGGGCGAGAGAGTTTGGCCGAAGGCGCGGGTATGCTTTTTATTTTTCCTAAACCAGCGCGGCAAAATTTCTGGATGAAAGATATGAAATTTCCGATTGATATTATTTGGATTCGCCAGACGACAGATGGAGATCGGGTGGTGGGTTTTGTGGAAAATGCGCTACCGCCGGCGAGCGGCCAATTAGAAAATAGTCTCGCTATTTATTCTTCGCCGGAAAATGTTGATAGGGTTTTAGAGATCAACGCTGGCCTCGTCAAAAAATGGAGGATTAAAGTTGGCGATATTGTTCAATAATCACCCCCAAATTTATTTGCAATTGGCGACTTCTTTGTTGTTTTGTGGCGATAATGTTATCATTAAAAATTATGTTTTCAAAAATCTCTTTCGCAATTTTAATAATATTAACAACATTAACTTTTTCTAATTTTACTCGCGCGCAATCCGAAGCCGAAAAAACCTATGTCGCGCTGGAGGGGTATTCTACCTGGCTTGTTGAAGTTAATGACAGCGGTATAAAAGTATACACAACAACATATCCCGCTAATCGAAGAAGAGGATTGCGAGTTTCCGCAGGTATAGGATATATAAAAACCATTTATGTTAAAAAAAATAAATCTAACGAGATATATACTCTTACATTTCGTGGCAGTGACGATCCTCGAGTTCCCACCAAGCAAGAAATTATTAATAAGATAAAAGATATTGAAAAGAACGAGGCTCTGAAAAAAGCGGAATTTCAAAAGTTAGCTCCTGGATGGGAATTAGTAACAAAGTTCAAATTAGGAGGGACGCGAGGTTTAATTCTCTACGAACCCCTTACAATCAAAGCAAGAGTTCGTCGTGAAGAAGATGGGAAGGAGATTAATATTATTTTCGGTCTTAATGGCAGGGAGCGGCGTAATGATAAATTAATAGATCAAAAAATAGCGGAAAAGATTAGAAGATTTGAAGCAGAAGGAGGGAAAAGATAATTATCTATAACAAATAATTAAGATTATGGACTTAAAAAACTTGAGGGTGGCGATTAATGGTTTTGGGCGGATTGGGAGATTATTTTTCCGTCAAATTTTTGATAAAGTGAGTATTGTTGCGATCAATGATCTGTCAGACGCAAAAAATCTGGCCTATTTATTAAAATACGACACTGTTTATCGGACTTGGGATAAGGATGTGGACGCCTTATTAAAGAATGTAAAATTTCTTCAAGAAAAAGACCCCGCAAAATTACCATGGAAGGACTTAAATATTGATGTTGTTGTTGAAGCGACCGGTATTTTTGAATCGTTTGAAAAAAACCGCGCCCATCTGGCGGCTGGCGCCAAGCGAGTAATTATTTCTGCTCCTGCCAAAGATGACGAACAAGCCGACGCCCAAACAATTCTTTTCGGCGTCAACGAAGATCAATTAAAAAATTGTAAAATTGTTGCCACCGGCTCTTGCACGACCAATGCCACACATCCAATAGCCCAAATTTTATTAGAGTCAGTCGGCGTGAAAAAAGCAGTTTTAAATACGATTCATGCCTACACCGGCACGCAGTCCATCGTGGACAGTATTTCTTCAAAAGATTTTCGTCGTGGGCGGGCGGCGGCGATGAATATTATTCCAGCCACTAGCGGCGTTACGGTTTCGGTAGTCAGAGCGGTCAAAGAATTAAAAGGAAAATTTGATGGCTTAGCAATGCGTGTGCCAGTAGCCACCGGTTCTATTGTTGATTTCACTTTTATCTCCGGACGTCCGACGTCCGTAGATGAAATAAATAATATTTTTAAAAAAGCGGCGCAAGATCCAAGATGGAAAAATATTTTAACAGTGGTTGAAGATCCGATTGTTTCCTCCGATGTAATCGGCATGCCATATTCGGCAATCGTTGATCTCTCTTTTACAAAAGTCGTTGATGGCGACCTGGTGAAAATATTTTCTTGGTATGACAACGAAGCGGGGTATGTGAATACTCTTGTTCGGCATGTGGAAAAAATAGCGGCAACCCTATGAAAATATATTTAGGGTCTGATCATGCTGGATTTGAGCTGAAGGAGAAAATTAAAAAATTTTTAAGCTACGAATATAATAAATACGAAGTGGTTGATTTTGGGGCGTTTGCACTTGATCCATCTGACGACTATCCGGATTTCGTTCGCCCAGTAGCTTTAGCCGTGGCGAACGATCCCGAGAATGCCCGAGGGATAGTGCTCGGTGGCTCCGGTCAAGGCGAGGCGATGGTGGCTAATAGAATTTCTGGCGTACGCGCCGCAGTATATTACGGGCCCGCCGTAGCTTTAGCGAAGGAGGGTGGTGGTTCTGACGAAATAATAAAACTCTCCCGTCAACACAATAATGCTAACATCCTTTCCCTCGGCGCGCGTTTTTTAAACGAAGAAGAGGTCTTCAAGGCAATTAAGCTCTGGCTGGACACGCCTTTTTCGGGCGACGAAAGGCACAAAAGAAGAATTGCTAAGTTTTAAATTTAATGATAATATCTTAGAAGTTTTTTTGAAAGGAAACTCTAAAATGACAGCGTCGCTAAAAGCTGATTTTCAGGTTAAAATTATACGCAAAACACGAGTTAATAGTCGCTTGCCCGGGGCGGCGTATTCTCTAAATGTAAACTTTAAATATAGTGAGCCAAATTCTGTTTCTGCTCCAGAGATTGATATTACTCGGCATACTTTTTGCGCTGTGGATATTATGAATATTCCCGGAATGGTTCCTCAGGCAACTGACGAAATGATTGAATCAATGTTGGTAGAATTTCTTAATAATTATGCAGGCAATTTGATTGCCAATAAACTTTCTTTTACGAGGCGATATGGCGAACTGCGTATTTATATTGAAATGCATCGCTCTGATGCGCCAACTGTATTATCACTAGGCGATGGCAAAAATATCTCGTTTACTTTACAGCAAGTAACTCTTGAAGGAGTATCACCTGATTTGCGATTATACTTAATCTATCAATTAAATCATCCTGATCAACTCGAGCAACCAATTGGTGGGCGGATGATGATATCAGAAGATATTATCAAGCATCTTCTTAAAGGGGATGAATGGTTTGAAATGATTAAGAAAGAATTGGGTGAATTTATTGTCAACCGACTTTGTCGGCGTTCAGTTGAATTACGAGCGATTAGATTTGTTAATAATCAGTGTCAGCGTTGTTTATCTATTGGTGATTAATTTTTTAAAAACGGCGCACCGCCGTTTTTTTGTTATAATAAAAATATGCAAGTAATTCCATCAATAAATGTTTCGGATTTTGAGAGCGTAAAAAATTTAATTTCTGAAGCAGTTAAATTTACGGATTGGATTCATATTGATGTCGGTGATGGGATTTTTACGCCGAACAGCACTTGGGGTAATCCGCAAGAATTTTCTAGCCTAAAATCCAAAATCCAAAATCTAAAATCAGAAATTCATCTTATGATCGAGTCTCCGGATGCTGTTGTTTTGCCGTGGTTAGAAGTGGGAGTAAAAAGAGTAATTATTCACGTGGAGTCGGTTGAGGATCCTGATTCGTTAATAGAAATATGCAAAACTTTTGGTGGGGAATTAGGATTAGCAATTTCTCCGGAAACCGATGTTAAAGAATTAAATGTGTATTTTAATAAAGTTAAATTTTATCAAGTTTTAGCTGTTAATCCTGGATTATCTGGTCAAGAATTTAATAAATCTGCATTGGAAAAAATAGAATTCTTACGCAAAGAAGTGCCAGATGCTATAATTGAAGTAGATGGCGGCATCAATCCGGAAACGGCTTGCATGGTAAAAAAAGCCGGCGCCGATATAATCGTTTCGGGGAGTTATTTTTGGAACAGCGACGACCCCGAGAGTGCTTTCCGAGAGTTGTCCAATACCTAACATCCAACATCTAATATCCAAAATGTCCTTACACGAAGAAAAATTAAAATTTTTAGAATCAAAAGCGGCGCAGATTCGATACGACACGATCGAAATGGTTATTAATGCTGGGTCCGGCCACGTTGCCGGTCCGCTTGACATGGCTGATATTTTTACGGCGCTTTATTTTCATGTTTTAAATCACGATCCGCAAAAACCAGATTGGCCAGATCGCGATCGCGTTGTCCTTTCTAATGGCCATATTTGTCCCGTTCAATATACGACGCTTGCCCATGCTGGATATTTTCCTCTTGAAGAATTGCAAACCTTGCGTAAGCTCGGCACACGATTACAGGGTCATCCGCATCGCAAAACTTTGCCAGGTGTAGAAACTACATCTGGCCCGCTTGGCTCCGGACTCTCCCAGTCTTGCGGCATGGCACTCGCCGCTCGTCTCGACAAGAAAAAACACAAAATATTTTGTTTAATGTCCGATGGCGAACAGCAATGTGGCAATACTTGGGAGGCGGTGATGTTTGCTGCGAAATATCGTCTGAATAATTTAATTGCAGTGATTGATCGCAACAATATCCAAATCGATGGTATGACCGAAGATATTATGCCGTTGGAACCGTTGCGCCAAAAATACGAGGCCTTTAATTGGCATGTTTTAGAAATTGACGGGCATAATATTCAGGAGTTTGTGGACGCGGTTCATCAGGCAAAAGCAATCCATGAAAAACCGACTTTGATTATCGCCCACACGATCGCCGGCTATGGTATAGATTTTATGGAAGGCGATTATCTCTGGCACAGTAAGGCGTTCACACACGAGGAAGCAACAAAAGCTTTGGATGAATTGAGAACATTAAAAGGTCGTGTAGAAAGTGAACATCAATAAAAATTATGAAATGTGATAATTTTGGGAAAATGCATTGGTATTGTTGTGTGAAGCCGATGCTTGGAGGATTGCTTTGGATTATGGCAGCGGTGGCGGTTGTAGCAGCTTGGATTGCCAGTTCTTCGGAGATTGGTTTGGTATGGGGAAGGGATGAATTGCATTGGTATTTAGACGCAATTGTTTTGGCTGTTTTGGCACTTGGATGCAAAATTCATTGTGGCGGAGGGTGTGGGATGTGCGGAACAAAAAATGGGAGCTAGTCCCCATTTTTTGTTAAATTATAAATTTAAATAAAAAGAGCTTCTGGTTGTTTCGTAAGGAACATCGCGCCCTCTTTCGCTAAAGCTACAGGAGGGCAAAGCAGGCCTATAGCCGACTGTGCCCACCGAAGCCTTGGCGAAGGTGGGGCGAGAAGAAAATTTTTTCGCTGGAAAAAAATTATTCTGGTTCCTATAGAAATAACCAGAAGCTCTTTTTCTAGAGAAGTTTAATTTCTGTTATAATAGAATAAATGAGTTTAAATCCTTTAGCCAAATTAAATCAAAAACTTTTTGATGTTGACGTAGAACAAAAACCTACCCGCGACGGCTATGGTGATGGTTTAGTGGCGGCTGGTGAAAATGATCCCAATGTCGTTGTCTTGTGCGCCGATCTTTCTGAATCTACTCGCTCCCAAAAATTTCAGCAAAAATACCCGGAAAGATTTTTTGAAATGGGTGTTGCCGAACAAAATATGGCTACTGTGGCCGCCGGCCTTGGCATTAGCGGCAAAGTGCCTTTTATTTCTTCTTATGCCGTTTTTTCTCCGGGAAGAAATTGGGAGCAAATTCGCACCACTATCGCCTACAACGATTCCAATGTAAAAATTGCCGGCTCGCATGCCGGAGTTTCTGTTGGTCCTGATGGCGCTACTCATCAAATGACAGAGGACATTGCCTTGATGCGCGTCATGCCTAATATGAAAGTTTTTGTTCCCTGCGACGCGATTGAAGCGAGAAAAGCCACTGAAGCGGCGGCAAAAATTTGGGGGCCAGTTTATATACGATTTGCTCGTGAAAAAAGTCCAATTATTACCAGTGAAGATACGCCTTTCGTCCCTGGCAAAGCGGAGATTTTTTGGGAATCAGAAAATCCCAAAGTTTTAATAATCTGCTACGGTCCTCTTGTCTACAATGCTCTTGCTGCGGCAAAAGAATTAGAGCAAGAAAAAATTAGTTCTATTGTTTTAAATTGCCACTCCATCAAACCATTAGACGAAGCAAAAATTTTAGAACTGGCCAGGCAATGTAAAGCCGTTGTCATAGTTGAAGAACATCAAATTGTCGGCGGCCTCGGCGGCGCCGTCGCTGAACTGCTCGCAAAAAATTATCGAGGTTCAACCTCGATAGATTTTCCTATACCAATAGGATTTGTGGGCATGAATGATACTTTTGGCGAATCCGGTCAACCGAAAGAGTTAATAGAAAAATACGGCATGGGTGTTGTCGCTATTAAAGAAATAGTAAAAAAATTATATAATACATAAAGTATGCTAACTTTTTTAATCGGTGTCGGATTAGTCAATCAGCTTTGGTTTCAGGGCATGCTTCAACAGCAGGTGCCGTCGGTGGATCCAAAAAAACCTCTCGTTCAGCCGCAGGAAATTTCATCTAAACCTCAAATAGGACAGGCCTCAAAACCTAAAATTTTTGAAATTGGCATTGGTGATCCCGCCAATGGAAAATTTTATCCGGAATTTATTCGGCTTTCTAAAGAAGGTAAAATAGATAAATTTGGTCCGGAAAATTTTCGTAGTATCGGCTCTTTTGACCGAAGAGGAAATTTGATATTGGTTGATGGTTGTGAGCGGGTTAATAAAGAACTGGTGCGTTGCAAATGGAGTAGTGACGGCGAAAATTTTTGGTTAAATATAAAAATAAAAGATTTACCAATGATTGTTTTAGTTGACAAAAAAGGCGATTCAAAATTTATTACTAAAAACAAACTGCAGGATTTTATTAATCAGCAAGATATGGAAATTTCATTTTCGCCTTATGATCCCCAAAACAGACTTACGCCTCCGGCCAATATAATGCAAATTATGAGTAAAGCAATCAATAAATCGGGCGTAAAAATATTTTATCGCGATCGGCCCAGTTATAATACCGATGAAGGCCTAACCAATATTCCAGAGCACATGACCATAAACGATAAATTTATCTTACTGGGTTTGAAACCAAATGGCGGCGTTCTATTTTCTAATGATCCGACATTATATCCAAGTTTGAGAAATGTGGCTGGGTCGGGAGGGTTTTTGGGGCCGGTCACGCAGGGAATAATACAAAGCTTGCCGCCTTCAATAATTGCTTTTGCTCCCGGAGTTTCCATTCCGCCTTCAATTAATAGTGGCAGTATAACGATTGGCGTCGGTTTAAGTTTTGCTTTGCCGTGGAAATCTGTGCCTAATGCAGTGATTTTAGTAAATAATCAAACTAAACCGACGATGTTAATTGTCGTTTTGACTTTAGATAAACAAAAACAGCCGGAGGGATACTATATTGTTGGCGGAAAATTTAAAATAACTTTTGATCCGACGGCGACCAAAGCCCAAGATGCGGTGCAGTTTTATATTGATGATAAACGAGTTTCGGAGGCAGAGTTTCAAAAGGCGGTGAAATCTTATACACAGCGTTAGAAATGTAATGTGTTAGAATTAGGATGGATATTTATAAAAAACCCAGTAACTCCACAGTAATGTGGAGTTCACTGGGTAAAAAAAGACCCCGCAAGGAGCGCTCGAGCGCTGCCTTACGGAGTCCTATCAGGGGGTCGGGTTTGTTATCTACTCGTCCTCCTTCGGCTCCCAGTCTTCTGGAATAAGGATCTGGGGTTGCCCGAATCCGGGTTCTCCGAAGTTTGGTGTGTTCCAGTTGGACCACACTTCGATTTCCTCCCACTTTTCTCGCAGGGGCTTGGTTACGAACCAAGTTACCACGGCGGCCAAAGAAGCTACGAAAACAAGAAGCAAGCAGGCCGAAAACGAGCTTTTCATGCGAATTCTCCAAAAAAGGTTCTCAAGTTCCTATGCGTAAATTATACCAAAATACAGCCATTTTGTCAATAGGGCTAAATATCCTCTTTTTAAGCCATTTTTCTATGGTCAATGCCCAAATTTTGCCTTTATTTTTTCGTCAATCTAAGCCCACCCAAGCGCCGCCTAAAACTTATACTAGAGAAGAATTAAAAAGAAAACTGGTCGAAGAAATAGTTTTGATTGAGGGAGATAAAAACGCTCAAGGTAAATATGACGGCATGTATTATGATCAGGTCCAAAAAAAACGGGTTACTGCCAATATAACTGATTTACGCACAGGAATTGCTGAAGCGAAAAAAAGCAATTTCGGAGATGCGTTGGCAAATTATTTAACTAACCTTCTAAATCAGGTTAATGACGAGCTCCGCCTCTTAAAAGATCTCTATAAAAATATAGACAAATTATCGGAGAAAGAAATTGACGCAAAGATCGGCGCCATTAGCAAGCGAATGAATTTAATTATTTCATCTATTGACATAGCGATTAAAGAATTAGAGAGCTTAAAAAGCATTGCCAATAAAAATCCTTTTTCTGATAAAGCTGAAGAACTGCAAGTCAAAATTAACCAAATGAAAAAGAAAAAGGCCTATCTTCAACAAAAATTGGCCGAGATGAACAGTATTATTAAAGCGACAATCGTTCAGCCGCCTCCTCCGCCTAAACTAATTAAGGATCAAATTAAAGAGCAGGAAGAATTGTTTAATCGTTTGCTTGAGCAAATTAGGCCTCAAACGGCCGGCGCGGTTTTTAATATTTTGGATGAGCCAAGCGTTTGGCAAAGGTGGTTTGGTAGTGGACAAAAAAACAAACCCGAAGATGAGCAGATGCTCGCCAAATGGAAACTCATAAATAGTCAGTTAAAGGATTTAATTGATAAAAGATTATTAACGGATGAGGACAGGCAAAAATTAAAAGACAGCAAAACGCTTGAAGAAAGAATTAAAATTATTGTTGATATTCAGGATCGACAAAGAAAGCCCCCAGAGTCCCCAGAGCCACCTATCGTAGTGCGTCCAACTTCCAATCCGGCGCTCTTGGAAAAGTTGCTCCGGGAAAAATATGGTAATGAGGTATATAATAGAAAGATTTTTGCCAGTGAAGTTTATTATGACGAGGCGGGCAAATTGATTATAAAAACACCTTCTGAAATAGAAATAGCGCATCGTGAGGCGCAAAAAGATTTAATTCGCCAAATGCCATTTGGTCATGAGCGTCTGGCGATGGAGCGCGCTTATCAAGAATTATATAGTCAGGCCACCAGTATCGTTCCAAAATCAGCCACTCAACCTTTCCAATTAAAATCCCCCAAACCCGAGGTGAAAAAACCGGAGAAACCAAAGCTAAAAATCACATATTATATTAATCCAAACGATACATTTAAATATAAATCAAAACTTGAAGAATTGGTTGAAAAAGGCGAAATTGAATTTCAGGCATTTAAAAATATTAATGTTTCTTCTAACGGGACGGTTTGGTATATTAAGGGGTATTCTCCGGAGCAAGTAAAAGATTGGGTAGAGAACAATATAATGAACGAGTAAAAAATCCGACCCTCGCGGGTCGGATACGCTCACTTTTGATGAAGCGTCTGGGCGACTTCCCAATTAGGATTGTCACTCAAGAACATGTCTACTGGCCTGATAGCCAGGGGATTGATTGAGCGATCAATCCAACCACCCATTTGGGCGGCGGCGGTGGTCAAGCTGGAACAGAACCAACCCACTCCATCTCCCAGATCTTGTAGTGGACCGACCTTTCTCACTATGGGTAGGGAGAAGGGCACTTTCACCAGTTCCTTCAGGCGAGAGTATGGTCGGCCAATTTGCTTTTTGGCAAATCGGCCTAGCTCTGGCGTGGGCGACGGTCCCACTCTTCGTTTAACACAGAGGGCGCCTAGGTAGTGACGGAGATAGTCCTCTATCTCGTAAAACCTCACCTCTTGTCCCGGACTGGCGTCTAGCACTTGTAGTTCGTTGTTGTTTTTTACAACAATGGCCACATGGGTGATGCAACTTCCGGTTGATTTTCGGAAGATTGTCTGCAATGCCCGGTTGTTCTTGGCGCCGAGAATCAGATCGCCCTCTTGGGCGCTGTTCAAGTAGCCCTCCACCGTCAATCGTGGCCGGGGATCGTTTTGAATCTGATACGATCCGTTGCCGCAATCCTGGATCGTCTGGCCTAAAGCAACCATCAAAATCATGTCCAACATTGCGAATCTCCCTAAAAAGGTTGTAAATGTCCTCGTTTAATGCTCTCTAGATTATACCAAAAAAACGGTCTTTTGTCAAGTTTTTCTTATTTTAATCTTATTAACATCGTCTCAAAAACTATTATGTTATTATTAATAGTAACAATGAGAAAAAAAATATCCCATTATACATTATTCATAATTCTAGCATTCATTATTCCTATTTTTGCTTTCGCGCAGGTTGGTAGTTGGCCTGGTTTGATTCCGTCTTTGTTTGGTGATGCTACGCAAACCGGCCGACGAGCAGCTCAAGATTTTTATAATCAATTTCCAAAGAAGCCCATTCCTCTTAGTCTTTGTGAAAATATTACCGAGCTAAATGAAAATCTGTATAAATCCGTTGATATTTTAAAAGATTTTGAACAAAATAAACAGCCGAATCAAGTCGGTGTTATTGTTTTAGTAAAAACAGAGGCTTGTTGTAAAAATAAAGACAGGCCATGCGCAACAACAACCGCCGCTTTTGAAAAAGAATCTACACCTCTTTTAGATAGATTTAAAATATATGGAATTCAGGTTGCTCCAGGTGACGTTGGGACAAAAGATGACCAAGAAAAAACACCGTGGAAGCAAGAAGTAAAAAAATCTTATCAATTTAATCAAGGACCGGGCGCAAAAATTGTTGCTATATTGCCAGATGGAAAAAGATTTTTTACTGATGCTGCGGGACTTGGCTTGTTGTCAGGAAATGTTAATCCTCCCAAGTTAGAAAGTTTTCTTAATAATGTAATTGCTCAAGTGCCGAGACAAGATCAGAGCCAACAACAAAAACCAGTTCTTTATACCGATCCGCCAAATTGCGGTCCCTGTAGAACTTTAGAAGCGCAATTAGACAGGGAAATACCGGATTGGCGCAAATATATAACAATATCAAAAAATTTTAGAGCAAATAATGTAAATAGCATTCCTTATTTAGTCGATCCGTCCGGGAAGGCGGTTGCGGGAGCGGGTCAGATTGCTATATACAAATCTTATATTCAGAAATATGTTAATGAAAATAAAAATACTAATACTAATACCCCCTCCAAACCAGTAGTTGTATTTTTTGGCCCGAAAGAAGGATATTACGAAGATTTTCAAGAAATAAAAAACAAAATACATTTTTTCCATATTGATATAGAAAAATGCCGTAATGGGAAAATGACCCTAAATTTTCTAGATGGCCAAAAAATGACTATTAAATGTCCTCCTAGCAACGCACCTAAAGATAGAATTTTCGTTATGATTAATGGTAAATATTCTGATAAACAAACCCTTGATGATTTTTTAGCAAAACACAAACCAGCTGACGTGCCAAATACCGACACATCAAATAATGATAAACCAACTATTCCAGGAAATTTTGATATGCTTTCTGATGATGGAGCAATTTTATTTATTCACAGGCATTTTAGTAAAGAATTACAAGACAAGCTAAGTTTCGGCAGTTTAGAGTTTTATGATGACGGGAGCGGAGTTATTTATGTAAAAGGACAGGTGTGTACGGTTAATATTGTGCCGAAATTTTGTATTACGACTGATGGTTTGATGAAGTTGAGTGATTTTAAAAAGAAGGTTAATGATGCGTTTCGTGATATTAAATCGCCGTCAACGCCTATTGATCCTAAAAAACCGCTATCTCAACTAATTAGTGATCAAGAAAAAGAACTAGAAGAAGCTAATAAAGCTAAAAAAGAAAAATTAGAAGGATTATTAAAGGAAATAGAACGTTTACGCAATGCGAAATAAAATAATTTTAATCTCTCTTTTAATTCTGCCCGGCCTTGTTTTTGGCCAGGTTTCTAGTGAAAGAGAACAAAAACTTACTGAGCAGGGCCTAATTTTAGATGAGCAAATTCGACAAGCAGAATTAAAGTTACAAAGCCAAAGAGAAAAAAGTAATTTAGTTAGCCCGGCTTCATATAAAAGGTTTCGTTCCGGTCAATGGAATGTTATCCAAACCCCAAATAGTAAAATTTTTTACGGAACAAGGGGCGCAAAAGTAGCTGAAGAAATTTCTGCCAGGGTAGAAAATGACAGAAAAAAATGTTTGCAAAACATAAATTGTAGTATTGCCAATTGGTCTATTCCGCTAGAGGTTTACGTTCATGATTCAGCAGAACAGTATGCAAGAGTTACTAAGCAAGGGCCTGGATCTCCAGGGCATAGTCAAGTTGGGGTAGACAGAGGCAGAATTACAAGTCGTAGAATAGATTTACGCTACGACGGTTCCGATGCTGGGAATGCTATTTTCCCACACGAAAATGTTCATGTATGTATAGCAGATCGTTTTAATGACAAACCATTACCTCGATGGGCCGATGAAGGTTGCGCTGTACTTTATGAGCCATCACAGAAAGCTGCTGCGCACATTGAGAACTTGCGAGATAAAAAACTTTTTCCCTTAAAAACTTTAATGACAATGCCTGACTATCCGCCTGGTCCACAATGGCCAATTTTCTATGGAGAATCTGTTGCTATATCTAGTTTTCTTATTCAAAAGAAAGATTTTAATCATTTGCTAAGTTTTATTGAGGAGGCGCAAAATAGTGGTTATGATTCAGCTTTAAAAAAATACTACGGGCTTACTTTTATGGATTTAGAAAAACAATTTAAACAATGGTTGGACAAAGAATTGAAAAAATAACTAAAATAGTTGAAGAAATAAAGCCCCTTTAGATGAGGGGCTTGATACTGGGAGCGACGCCTAGCATATTGTAAATCATTCCCGGTTGGGCCAAGCCAACATAAACATCTTTATATTTAAAATGGCCGACTCGGACAAACGACTCGCCAACCTTGTCGGTCGTGAGAATATAGTCATAGGGATACATAATTTCTTTAGCGCGCAAATAGTGCAGAAAAATGGCGAAAACATAAACAACGGCTGGTTCAACTTGTTCGTGTTCTTGGACCTTACTAAGTTTTAATTTCATCGGCCCCCTACTTCTTGATGGATGATCAAGCGGTATTTTTTTAGGCAGAAGATAATATCTTTGCCGTTGGCAGGTTGTTTCTTTCCAAAACGGAAAATTATTTAATGGCGTGCCAAATTGCGGAGTAAAGCCGGGCTTTCTTCCTACGGGAAATTTTTTATGAAACCAATTAATTGTCATTTTATTACCATCTTTATCAGCGTCGCATCCGGAAAATAAAATACATTTACCCTTATATTGTTTCAGACATTCTTTAGTATAAGGGATTATCCAACCACTATCATTATTTAAATCGCAATTATAAATTTCATTTACTATTTCCGGGCCATGAAAGTCGCGGCCCAGAATCGCGCGAGCTTCTGCTCGTGTCGCCAACTGGATTTTCATGGCCCTCTCCTTTCCTTTAAATTTGAAAATTGCTAATCTTAAGATTAAATGAACTACGATTTTATTGCCATAGGGGACATTACGATTGACGCTTTTATCCGTTTGAGCGAGGCAAAGGTGCACTGTAAAATTAATCGCGAGGACTGCGAAATTTGCATGCGTTTCGCCGATAAGATTCCTTATGAAGATGTTTTTGTCGTGCCAGGAGTAGGAAACAGCGCCAATGCCGCAGTTAGCGCAACTAAACTTGGACTCAAAAGCGCTTTGGTGGCAAATATCGGCGACGATTTTTTTGGTAAACAATGTGTTCAGGCTTTAAAAAAAGCAAAAGTTTCTACTGAATATATTGCCACTCACGAAAAAACAAAAACTAATTATCATTACGTTCTTTGGTACGAGGATGATAGAACAATTTTAGTTAAACATCGATCCTATCCTTATTCTTTGCCGGCAATGGTTAATCCAAGATGGGTCTATCTTTCTTCTTTGGGTAAAGATTCGGAGGAATTTCACAAAATGATCGAACAATATTTGATGCAAAATCCGGAAGTAAAATTAGCTTTCCAGCCAGGCACTTATCAAATGAAAATGGGCGTTGAAAAATTAAAAAATATTTATCAACGGACAGAAGTTTTTATTGTAAATAAAGAAGAGGCGGAGAGAATTCTCCAGGTTGCGGAAAATAATTCCCCGAAATCTAATATCCAAAATCTGTTATTAGGTCTTCATAATCTCGGTCCGCGCATTGTCGTGATTACTGATGGCCCTGCCGGAGCTTACGCCTCTGATGGCAAGCAGGCATGGTTTATGAAAACATATCCCGATCCCAAGCCGCCCTACGAACGCACTGGCGCTGGTGATGCCTTTTCTTCGACTTTTGTTGCCGCTTTAGCGCTAGGAAATTCAATAGAGGATGCTTTGCGTTGGGCGCCAATTAACGCCATGTCTGTTGTGCAGCAGGTAGGCGCCCAAGCCGGCCTCCTCACTAAAGAAAAAATTTTAGAATATCTAAAAACCGCCCCTGTGGATTATAAACCGCAACCAATATGATATTATGATATAATAAGATGTGGTGGGTGGCGAGGCCAGATTAAAAGATGGAGATGAGGTTATTTGGCTGGCGGCGGTAGATGGTCAGCCGATAGAAATTGTCGCTACCGGCGGATTAACTTTAACCGCATCAACCTTAGGCGCAACTACGCAGAGAATAAGACGGGTGAATGATAATATTGCCAGCATAGATTTTACCGCCAGCGTGAGTGGGGAGGTGACTATTAAGTCACTTAAATTTACTTTTGAGGGACTGGCTGTGCCGGTAAATAAACTGTTCAGTGTTGTGTTAATAGATCCTATTACGGGTGCTAATTGGAATGGTAGTCCAGTGGCAGGTTGTCAAGCTGGTTCTGCCAGGACTTGTGTTGTTGTCTTTAACCATTTTAATCAAGGTTCTCCAGTAATTATCCGAGGAACAACTAAAAGTATTTATCTGCGAGTGGTGGATTCCAGGTTGTTTTATGACGGCTTAAATACCTCTGATTCTTTGTTGGTTCAATTTAAGTCAGTTTCTGATTTGATTTGGAATGATGGCGCGACGGATCGAAATCTAGATCCTAGACTCGTTCCCTGGCAATTTGCGGCGATGAGTTACGAATAAATCCCCACACCTTCCTGTGGGGTATTAAACCCCGCAGGAAGGATTTGTATGACGCCCATTCATCCCCGCAGCAAGCTGCGGGGTATTCTGGGAAGGTGTGGGGATAAAATTCATTGTTCAGTAATAAAAGTCGTGCTAAACTGATGGCATGACTTGGGATTATACTAAAACTGAATATGAAAAACAGGCGAAAGCTGATCCAGTTTGGCATTTAAATAAAGTATTGAATGCTCAGGGGCCTTTTCAAAAGTTAGATCCGGAATTATTAAAAAGGTATTGGCATCAACTAAAAATGCCCGATGATCGACGGGCTTTCCTTGAACTTTTGTTATGGAACAAGCCATTTTAACCACGACACAAAAAAAGGTAATTGAGCTTGTTGGTCGCGAGCCGCGCCTCGCTAGTATTTATTTAACGGGTGGCACGGCGCTAGCCGCTTATTATTTGTTGCATCGTTTTTCTGACGATCTGGATTTTTTTTATAGTGAACAGCTGGACATTTTATTTTTACATGAATTCATTAAGGATATACAATCAACAATTGGAGCTAATAAAGTCATTTTTGATCATATCTATGATAGAAACCAATTCTTATTCATAACGGATAATGGGGAATTGAAGGTGGAATTTGTTAAATATTCTTTTACCCAGATTGAGCCGCCAATTATGCGCGATGGAATGCGTATTGATAGTATTCGTGATATTGCGGCTAATAAATTAATGGCTCTTATTGATCGTTTTGAGCCGAAAGATTTTATTGATTTATTTTTTTTATTGCAGGATAGAAAATTAGAAGAAGTGCGGAGTGACGCAGAAAAAAAGTTTGATGCAAAAATTGGTGATATTTTTTTAGGCAGTGAATTTGCTAAAGTGCGTAGAATTCAAATACTGCCTCGCATGATAAAGCCGGTTACGATAGACGAACTTAAAGAATTTTTTGGCGAGCAGGCAAAAAAACTCTCACCTTATATTTTAGATCAATAATATATATGAATCTAAAAGAAGTCGTTTTTGAAGCGGAAAATAAAAAAGTTGCCATCGGTCATTTTAATTTCGCCGAGTTGACAGTTTTTAAAGCGGCCGAGGAAGCGGCGCGAGAGCTTGGTGTTCCGGTGATTTTAGGTTGTTCGGAAAAAGAGCGCGAATTTTTGGGAAAAGATTTATTAAGTTCAATAATATTGAAGTCCCACTTCAATATATTTTTTAACGCTGACCATACGAAGTCTTTAGAGAAAGTTAAGGAGGCGGTTGAATTGGGCTTTAATTCAATCACTTTTGATGGCAGTGATTTATCTCTTAAAGAAAATATTAAAAAGACGAAAGAGGTGGTTGAGTATGTGAAATCTGTCAATCCGGAAATTTTAGTAGAGGGAGAGATTGGATTTATTGCCAGCGGATCTCAAATGCGCGATTCGGTGCCGGAGGGAATAGAATTAACAAAAGTGGAGGATGCAGTGAGGTTTGTCAAAGAAACCGGCGTGGATATGTTGGCGCCGGCGGTGGGAAATATTCACGGTATTATTAAGAGCGGAGAGCCGCGTTTGGATATTGAGCTTATTAAAAAAATTAAAGAAGCGGTAAAAATACCGCTTGTCTTGCACGGCGCATCAGGTAACAGCGATGAGGATGTTAAAGCGGCCATCGCCGCCGGCATAAACATCATTCATATAAACACCGAAGTTCGTTTGGCTTGGAGAAATGAGTTGGATAAACCGTTGCGTGAAAAGCCCGAAGAATTAGCTCCTTATAAGATTTTAGCTTCGGCGGAAGAAGCGGCAAAAGAAGTGATCAAGAAAAAATTGCAATTATTTAACGGTTTGGTATAAATAAAAATATGTATATTAGAAATTTTTTAATCTTACTCTTTGTTTTTTATTTTATATTTTCTGGCGCGGCTTCTGCGTCAACTATAAAATGGTTTTTTTCCACCAGTCCCTTTGAGCGAAAAAATAATGAGATTCAGTTGGAATGGGCAATAGAGGGTGGCGGTGGATCGAGCTTGAGAATCGATTGTGAAATGGGGAAGATTAGTTTTTTGGAATTGGGCAGCTTGCATAAATATAATTGTGGAGATTTATTAATGTATGGCGACAAACAAAATATTTATGCCGCAGCTTTCATGGCAAAAGATAATTCAGATTGGACGACAGCTAAATTCAATCTTTTTGCGGATGGAGATCAAAAATCTTTTGAGATGGGGTTTGCGAGTTCTGGAAAATTTGATCGAGATTTATATTTTGGTTTAGGAGAAGATGTGGATGTTAAAAATCTGCAGAAATTTTTCGCTGAAATTGGATTTTACAATGGCCCTATTACAGGAAACTTTTTTGAACAAACAAGAGAGGCAGTCAAAAAATTCCAAAGAAAAAACGGAATAAAAGAAACTGGCCTTGTGGGAAAGATTACTAGAGGAGTTTTGAATAATCTATAAAGAACCCCACCCCATCTTCTCGCAAAGCGTTCCGGTTAGAAACAAATTGCGTATCGCTCATTTCGTCCGAAGTAACGAGAAAAACACAACTCGCTTCGCTCAGACAAGTGCTTTTTCTCTTCTTCGTTCCTCATTCGCTTTGGCAATTTGTTTAACCTGCACTTCGCTTAGCTTTGCTACGAAGATGAGGTGGGGTTCTTTTCTTTAAATGACATATTTTAAAGCCACCTAGAGCCGCTGTTTCGTGGGGAACATCGCGCAGGTCCCGAGGAACGGGATGAAACAGAAAACGCTCGGTAACAGTTTTCTGCCGAGCGCGAAGAAAATTTTGCCGCTGGAGCAAAATTATTCTGTTTCCCCACGGAATAGCGGGATGGGTGGCGTATACTAAAGATAGTTGAAAAGATATATTGAATCTGCTAAACTGTTGCAATGGAACTTTTGGTTCAAATGCGCGACAAGTTCGGTAAAAATTTGAAAGGTCTGCGCAAGCAAGGCCTGATTCCCGCTGAGCTTTATGGTCAAAGTATTAAGAACGAGCATTTATCTGTTATTGGGAAAGAATTTAGAAAAGTTTTTAAGGAAGCTGGCGAAAACACTATCATTAATTTAATTTTGAATAATAAGAAGACCCCAGTTTTGATTTACGATGTTGCCTATCATCCGGTAAATGACGAAGTTCAAAATATCGATTTTTATAAAGTTCGTTTAGATGAAAAACTGAAGACAAAAGTGCCGGTAGAATTTATCGGTGAATCGCCAGCCGTGAAGGATCAAAATGGCGTATTGATTAAAGCAATGCAAGAAATTGAAGTGGAGGCTTTGCCAACTGACATTCCTCACTCTATTAAAGTTGATCTTTCAAGATTGGTTGAATTAAATCAAAGTTTTCATGTGCGTGATTTAGAAAATATGCCAAATGTAAAAATTTTGGTTGATCCTGAAGCGGTTATTGCCACCATTAAGCCGAAAATTACCGAAGAAGAAGAAAAAGCAATGGCCGAATCTGCTGTTCCAAGCGTTGAAGATATTGTTGTAGAAACCGAAGAAAAGAAAGCCGAGCGTATGAAAGAAGCTGAAGCTAAACCTTCTGAACAGGAACCTCAAGTCAAACCCGAACCTAATCCTAAAAATAGAAGCGGATTGACGCGGATATAAACGCAGATATAAGCTGAATTTATGGACTTATTGTATACTCCCGAGTCTTATATTATTCGTGGAGCTTGTTTCGATGTTTATAATAAACTTTCTGGAATATATAAAGAGTCAGTAATTAATAAAGCATTAGTTATAGAATTAAAAAGTAAAAGCTTATTAGTTGAATCTCAAAAGAGGATTGATATTTTCTACAAAGGAGAAAAAGTTGGTTTATATATTCCAGACATTGTTATTAATGATAAAATTCTTATAGAATTAAAAGTAAAGCCTTTTATTACCAAAGAAGACGAAAGACAATTCTGGTACTATCTAAAGGGCTCTAATTATAAGTTAGGATTTTTAATTAATTTTAGCCCTAAGGGTTTAGAAATTAGGCGTAGAATATATGAAAAAGCTCGTGATCAGCGTTAATCAGCTATAAATCAGCGTATATCAGCTTCTATGAGGTATTATATTTCAGGTTTAATTATATTTATTAGCATATTTTTTTTATTGCCTTTAGCTACTAAAAGTCAGACTTCCCAAGAAGCGCGAGCTGTCTTAGAGCGCGAGCTGGCCCAGTTAGAAAAACAAATTGACCAATACGAGGATACAATCTCTGCTTATCAGAAACAGGGGAAAAATTTGAAGGGAGAAATTGATAAAGTGAATAACAACATTTCTAAAATAAATTTACAAATTAAAGCGATTAATTTAGAAATTGCCAAATTGGATTTAGATATAGAAAAAAATAATAAACAAATTAAAACAACCGAACAAGATTTAGAGGATAATAAAAAGGCCCTTGTTGACGCGCTAAGGAATTTATACGAAGAGGATCAGGTAAATTTAGTCCATCTTTTATTAAAAAATAAAAATTTTTCCAATTTTTTTAGCGGTGTTCAAGGATTACTTCAATTACAAAATAATTTACGGGAGGTAATCCAAAAAGTTGCCGATCTAAGAGATAAGCTAATAGATCAGAAACAGGAATTGGCTTTGCGTAAAAGCGATAAAAGAAGTCTTATTCTTTCTCGTGACACCGATAAAAAATCTTTGGAGGTAGTTAAATTAGATAAATTTGATTTACTGAATAAAACAAAAGGCGAAGAATCAAAGTTTCAAGAACTTTTAAAAGTGACAAAACAAACAGCCGCCCAAATCCGCAGTCGTATTTTTCAGTTTTTAGGCGGTGGTGAATTGAGTTTTGGAGATGCTTATAAATTTGCCAAAGCGGCTGAAGACGCAACCGGTGTGCGGGCGGCTTTGATTTTGGCAGTATTGGATAGGGAATCGGCTTTTGGCCAAAATGTCGGGCGTTGTTCGTATCAGGAGGCGATGCATCCTCGCCGTGACATTCCTATTTTTTTACAACTTGTTGCTGAATTAGGAATTAATCCTAATAGTGTAACTGTTTCCTGCGCTAATCGTGATGGCGCTTATGGCGGCGCCATGGGACCGGCGCAATTTATTCCATCAACTTGGATTATATATAAAGATAAAATTGCCGACCTGACGAATAATCGTCCGCCTTCGCCTTGGCGCAATTTAGACGCCTTTATGGCCACCGCGCTTTATTTAAAAGCCAGCGGGGCGGCTAACGCCACAGTTAGTAATGAAAGAATCGCCGCCGCCAAATATTATGCCGGCAGCCGCTGGCGCACTCATCTTTGGGGTTATGGCGAACGTGTTGTTGCCAAAGCCCGCCAATTCCAGGAAGATATCGCCGAACTCATCTCCTCCAGCTAGCAAAAATAGATTATTAATGGTATAATATGATCATGAATGTTGAAGCTGAAGTCGCGGTAAAAAAGATAGTTGATGAATATCAGCCAGAGAAGATAATCCTATTTGGCTCTCAAGCCAAGGGAGAGGCGCGGCCAGATAGTGACTATGATTTTATTATAGTTAAAAAAACTAATGAACGATGGATTCGTCGCTCACTCGCTATTCCAAATGTTGATATTAGCGCAGATTTTTTTATCTATACTCCGGAGGAATTTGAACAAATGAAAGACTCTAATCCATTTATGATAAGCGCCTTAGAAAACAGCGTCGTTTTATATGATAAAGAGAAGAAATTATGATTAACTACAAAGAAAGATCTAAAAATTGGTTGGAACAGGCCGAACATGATTTAACGGCCGCTTCTTCTAATTTTAAATTAAAAGACTTTTCTTTAACTTGTTTTCTTTCCGAACAATCCGCCCAAAAATCTCTCAAAGCATTTTTAATTTCGAAAAAACAGGCACACTCCCAGATTCACGCCATTACTAATCTTTTAGAGCAATCAGCTAAATTTAATAGCGAGTTTAATAAGTTTATTGATAATGGCAAAATTCTAGATAAATATTACTTATCCACTCGATATCCTGACACATTACCCGAACCACTCCTTCCTTTTATGGCGTACTCGGAAAAAGAAGCAGAAGAAGCGATAGGTATTTCGCAACGGATTTTTAGCTTTGTATGCGATTTGTTATAATTAAATAATGAGAAAATTTCTGGTGGTTTTGATTTTCGCGCTTATTATCCCATCAGTTTCTTTTGGACAAAATCGATTTGGTTTCTTTGATGTTCTCAAAATATTGATTCAGCAAAATAACTCACCTAATAAAAAAACTTGCGAAGATAGACAAAGAGATGCAAGGAGTTATATTTTAAACAATTGTCCAGAGCTCTTAAAACTTGGGAATAGAAACATTTCTATTGGTTATGTTTGTGGAATATATGGTGGGCCCATTGACGTAGCAACGGGAGAGGCGCCGATGGCACTTATAAGTTGTACCACTCGAAAAGTTAGTTTATTTATAGATCGCATTAATGAAGAAAACCCAATGGATATATGTCTTTATTTGGCTCATGAGCGAGCTCACATCGCCCAATGTTTTTTAAAGAGACTTGGTTTTAAGCCACAAGCCCAATCTTGTGATTTACATATGGGCGAGATAGAGGCCGGATACGCGGTTTATTCGAGATGTTCTAATCGTTTTAATTGTGCCAGTTTCGGTGATAGACTAAATCGATATTGCAAAGGTTACGAAGAGGCCGGATGTAATTTAGCAAGCGGCCAATATATAGACTTTTGTAAAAATAGATAAATCTGAAATCTAGTTCTGTTTTTGTTTATTTATCTTATCTAGCAACATATCCAAATCACCTTCCAAAACTTTTTCAATGTTATGAACTTTTACATTGAAGCGGTGATCAGTAATGCGGTCGTCGGGGAAGTTGTAGGTTCTTATCTTTTCCGAGCGGTCGGCCGTGCCGACTTGGGCCTTTCTGTCAGCGCCGAGGGCTTGGGCTTCGCGCTCTCGCTCAGCCTCAAATAATTTGGCGCGCAAGATGGACATTGCTGCTTCGCGGTTGGCGTGTTGGGATCGTTCAGTGCGAGAAGAAATTACAATGCCAGTTGGCTTGTGTAAAATACGCACCGCTGTTTCCACTTTATTGACGTTCTGCCCGCCCGGCCCACCAGCACGAGAGAAGGTCACTTCCAAGTCATTTGGATTAATATTTATTTCTTTCGCCTCTACTTCCGGGAGAATAGCCACAGTTGCCGTGGAAGTATGCACGCGACCTGATTTTTCTGTATTGGGAACGCGTTGTATTCGGTGCACGCCCGATTCCTGTTTTAATGATTCATAAACGCCAGAGCCGGAAATTTTCCCAACAAAGCTTTTATATCCGCTAAGTGATGTCTGGTTAGCGTCAATCACCGTAAATCCCCAGTTTTTTCTGGCGGCGTATCGCTGATACATTCTTACTAATTCACCGGCAAAAATAGCTGCTTCGTCTCCACCGGCTCCCGCCCGGACTTCTAAAATAATTTTCTGAATTTGATTAGTTTCCACAATGCCAGTATATTACCTTGAATCACGAAATATCGCAACAAGATATAATTATAAATCCGCCCCTTTAGGCGGATTAACTATTTTGAAATTTGCGCAATATTTTCTTATTTTCATTGAGCCAATTTTTCGCGGAGTTTAAACGAATTTGAGCGTCAACGAAATCTCCATTTTCAGTCCATTGTCTAGCTTCCATTAATCGAATACTTGCTAGAGAAGCATTAAAAATTATAATTTCAGCTTCCTGGCCGTGTAAACTTTTAGCGCTGTCTAATTGAGACTGAATCTTCTTTTGAAGATTTTCAATTTCAGATTCATAAGCTGATTGGGGAGATACGTATCCATTCATAACATCAGAAAACTTTAAAATTATCGGGCCGATAATAATTGAAGCAAGTAAAACTGCTAGTAATCCAAAAGCTATCTTTTTCATTTTAATCCTCCTTATTAAGTTGCCAAAAAAATAATAATACGCTTTAATATATAAATCAAGTGAAAAGATTCTTAAAGCAAATTATTTACGGCGTTCTTTTTTTAGTAGTTTTGGCGCTTATTGGAGTCGCATTTTTTTATTTTCTTTGGCCGAAAGCAAGTTGTACTGATGGCAAATTAAATCAAAATGAAGAAAGTATTGATTGTGGTGGCAAGTGCATTCCCTGCGCTTTAAAAAATCCTAAGCCGCTAATTATTTCTTCCGTAGAAGTTTTTGATAATGGAAATAATACTGTTACTGTTTTGGGAGAAATTAAAAATCCAAATCAATTACTTGGTTCGGAAAATTTTGTTTACACAACAAATTTATTTGATAAATTTGGTAAAAATATTTTTTCCAAAAGCCGAGAGACTTTTATTTACCCAGGGAAAAATAGAACTGTTGTTGAGGCCGCTATAGATACCCAGTCATTCTCAGTTGATAGGGCAGAAATTGTGATTGGCGATATTGGCAATTGGCAAGAAGAGGAAAAATTTAATGGTATTCCGGAAAAAAATATTGCTGTTGATAATGTTTCTGCGCAGGGATTTGGCGGTAATTTTACGTTAAAAGGTAAGTTAATAAATAACAATTCTATTAAGATTGATAAAATAATAATTAAGGCAGTTTTGTATAATAAAAATGAATTACGAGAAGCCGCTTCTTTGACTACTTTAGAGAACATAGAAGCCTTTAAATCAGCTAATTTTACTATTCAAATACCAATGAGGAACGAGGTTTCTGCGAGAATTGATCCAGACAAAACAAAAATTATTGTTGAAATAGATAGATAATTATATAATTAAGAAAGATGAGCAAAAAAATCTATATTACTAAAAACGACACGGCCGAAATGGCTGTTATTAAAGTTCTAAAAAGTAAAGAAGAAAAGGTTGTTCTTAGCGTGCCTAATTTTTCTCAACTAGCCAACTCGGCAGAAAATTTCAGTTTACTAAAAAAAGAGACTGAAGAATCGGGTAAAGAGTTATTGATTGAATCTGTGGATGACGTTGTGGTTGAATTAGCCCGTCGTAATGAGATAGAGGCAACAAATCCATTTTTTTCTCAAAGTAAAAAAAATATAAAATCATTGGAGCCAGAGCCGGTAGTAATAGATGAGCCAGAAGTTAAAGAATCTGTTGAGATATCAAAAAATGGCAGAAAATTTAGCGTAACATTCGCTTCACTCACGCTTATTATTTTATTGCTTCCCGGTATCTATGTTGCCTACACAGTTTTGCCAGAAGCTAGTGTAAAAATTACAACCCAAAAAATGGATTGGGATTATAATGCCACATTAACCGTTGACAAAGCTGCCTTGGCTCTAAATTTGGAAACAAAAAAAATTCCGGGCCAGATTTTTAGCCAGAAAAAAAACGGACAGTTAACTTTTCCGGCTACCGGTGAAAAAAATTTAAATAAAAAAGCAACTGGCAATATCACGATTTATAATAATCACAGTTCAGCGCCACAAAGTTTAGTTGCTTCTACTCGATTTGAATCTCCTGACGGAAAAATTTTCCGTTTAGTAGAAGCCGTCACTGTGCCGGGGGCCGCAGTCAATGACGGGAAAGTTACGCCTTCATCAATAACAGCAAAAGTTATTGCCGATCGGGGAGGCGAGTCATATAATATTGGTTCTGTGGAAAAATGGACAATTCCCGGCTTTAAGCACACTTCAAAAGAAAAAACTTTTTATGGTGTTTCTACGGAAACAATGAGGGGTGGATTTACGGGTAAATCTGCTTATCCAACCGATGAAGATATAAAAAGCGCTAAAGAGAAATCCGCCTTAACATTAGAAGATGGATTAAAAAATTTAATTAAAAACGAAATTCCTGCCGGATTTAAATTCGTGGAAGATTCTTCAAAATTTACTATTTCCAAACAAACTGTGAATACCGATATCAATGAGCAAAACGAATTTTCTATCTTCACAGAAGCAGAAATTAGCATAATGGCTTTTCGAGAATCTGATATTAATGAAGTTATTAATAGTAATATTAAAAAAGAATTAAGCTCCGATCTAAAACCAAAAACTTTTACTTTGGTTTATGGCGAGGGAAAGTTTGATTCAGTAAAAGGTATTCTAACTTTACCGGTTACTTATAAAGCTAAATTAGAGTACCCTATCGATACCGAAAAATTAAAAGGAACATTAGTGGGTAAATCAGAACTAGAGCTTAAAGCACTTCTCTTTTCAATTCCGGGATTAGCCAGCGCCAACATATCTTTTTGGCCTTTTTGGGTCGACCGCGTACCGGCAGTCGATAAAGTTGACATTACAGTCGAATAAAGCTATACTTTATTAATCTTGATGGGGAGTAAAGAAAATATTAGAAAGGTAGAAGGCCAAGTGATTGAGGCCTTGCCAGGGACAACATTTAAAGTAAATATTGGCGGTGGCCAGGAAGTGCTAGCGCATCTTGCAGGCAAGATGCGTTTGCATCATATTAAGATTCTTCCTGGGGATAGGGTTTTAATGGAAATGACATCGTATGATGATAGGCGAGGGAGGATTGTTCGTAGGCTATAGATTTTAGATGTTGGATATTGGGACAATTAAAAAATTAAAAACCCTAAAATCCAAAATCTAATATCCAAAATCCAAAATGAAAGTACGCGCTTCAGTAAAAACAATTTGCAACAGTTGTAAAACCGTTCGAAGAAAGGGTCGTGTTTATGTTATTTGTAAAACGCCGAAACACAAACAGAGGCAAGGATAACATGAGACTTCTAGGTGTAAATATTCCAGATAATAAAAAAGTAGAATATGCTCTGCCTTACTTTTATGGCATTGGCTTGACATCTTCTAGGCAGATTTTAAAGCAAACAAAAATTGATCCTGACAAAAGAACAAAAGATCTAACCCCCGACGAATTAAACAAAATCAAAGAACACATAGAAAAGAATTATAAAGTAGAAGGTGAATTGCGCCAGGTTATCAAACAGAATATCGGCATGTTAAAAGAATTGCAAGCATACCGGGGTATACGTCATATGCGTCATTTGCCAGTTCGCGGTCAAAGGACGAAAACCAACTCTCGAACCGTTCGCGGAAATGTAAGAAAGACGGCAGGAAGTGGAAAGAGGAAGGTCGAGTTGAAATAATCATTAACGAATAACGAATCAAACACGAATATGCAAATTCGTAAATTCGTAAAAAGATTCGCAATTCGTTGATAAATTTTTCAGAGAAAAATTATGGGAAAGAAACAAATTAAAACTGAATCCAGCGATCAAGTGATTAAAGAAGGTCAAGCTATCGAGCAGGCTATTTTAAAGTCTTCTAGTAAGCCGTCAGAAGGCAGTAAGAAAATTGAAAATGGTCAGGTTTTTATTAAAGCTACTTACAACAACACTTTAATAACAGTGGCTGATGAAAAAGGAAATGTTATAGCTTGGGCCTCCGCTGGTTCTCTTGGTTTTGCTGGCCCCAAAAAAGCCACTCCATTTGCCGCTTCAAAAGTTGTAGCCGCTTTAGTAGAAAAGTTGAAAAAATCTGGACCGGCCAATGTTAGGGTGATGGTTAATGGTGTGGGTGGCGGGCGAGATTCAGCTATCCGTTCATTGGCTGGACAAGGATTTAATATTTTATCAATTAAAGATGTAACGCCAATTCCATTTAATGGTCCGCGAAGGCCGAAAGTGAGGAGGGTTTGACGACCCGACGAAACCCAGCTCCACTTTTGATAGTGTCGTTGGTAAAAATATAAAACAAAAAAATGCAAACAATTTATTTTCAAAATAAAAATCGTAAAGTTCAAAAGTGGGGCTGGGTGCTCAATTTTATAGTTGCTCACCCTGTTCGCAAATAAAATTGGCATGTTTAACACTAAAGAAAAAAAAGAAAGATCATTAGGAGTAAGGCTTTTCTTGAAGGCGGATCGTTGTAGTGGCGCGAAGTGCGCTGTTGTTAGGAATCCATTTCGTCCAGGCGCCCATGGTAAAGATCGCCGAAGAGCTTTATCTGAAGTTGGCCAGCAGCTTCAGGAGAAACAAAAAGTCCAATATAGTTATGGAATTCGCGAAACCTATTTAAGAAAAGTTTTTGAGGTCGCTTCAAAAAATCCGGGTGTTACCGGTGAGATGATTATTTCTACATTAGAAAGGCGATTAGATAATGTGGTCTATCGTTTCGGTTTTACTCCTTCAAGATCTGTTGCCAGACAACTTGTTGGTCACGGACATTTTTTGGTTAACGGAAAAAGAGTTAATATTCCTTCGTATTTAGTTAAACCAGGAGATATAATTAAAATAAGACCCCAATCAAAAGAACATATTGTTTTTAAAGATTTGGAAGCCAATTTTAAAAAATCTGAAGCACCTATATGGTTGACCAGGGATAATGAAAAAATTGAGGGAAAAGTATCTTCTCAACCTAAAGATTATGACATTTCTTTCGATATAAATATGATTGTCGACTATTATTCAAAATAAAAAATATGAAAATTATAAATTTTAGCGAGACAGTAAATATTAAAAAAATTTCCGAGAAAGAGAAAGTCGGTGTTTTTGAAATTGAAGGTTTGTATACCGGATATGGTTTGACAGTAGGAAATGCCTTAAGGAGAATTTTACTCTCTTCACTGCCTGGAGCCGCCATCACCCAAGTTAAAATAAAAGGTGTCGGTCATGAATTCACAACAATTCCGAATGTTTTAGAGGATGTAGTGGAGATAATGTTAAATTTGAAAAAAATTCGTTTTCATATTTATGTTGATGAACCACAAATTCTAACCTTAAAGGTTAAAGGCGAAAAAAAGATAACCGCCGGCGATATTAAAACTAATAGTGACGTTGATGTCATTAATGATGATGCTCACATCGCTACAATAACCAGCAAGTCTGGAGAGTTAGAAATGGAATTTACTATAGAAAAAGGCTTAGGTTATGTTCCAGTAGAAACAAGAAAATTAGAAAAATTGCCTGTGGGCATTATTGCCCTAGACGCATTTTTTTCACCAGTTGTTAAAGCTAATTTTACAGTAGAGAACATGCGCATTGGAGATCAGACTGATTATAATAAGCTTAATCTTGTTATTGAAACTGATGGCAGTATTACTCCTTCCGAAGCTCTAAAAAAAGCTAGCGATATTTTACAGGAACATTTTTCCAAAATTTCTCAAGTTGAAGTAATGGCTTCTGAAGAAAAAGAAGTAAAAAAATCCAAGAACAAGAAAAAGAAATAATAAAATGAGAAAATTCCATAGAACAAAAGGCCCGCGTCGATCCTTTATTAGGATTTTAGCTAACAACCTTATAATGAAAGAAAAAATTACTACCACGGAAGAGAGGGCTAAATCGATTCGTCCAATTGTGGAGAAAATGGTTACTATCGGAAAGAAACAACAATTGGCTAATTTCCGACTTTTACTTTCTCGTTTGCCAAAACAATCTGCGGAAAAAGTTTATCATGAAATTGGCCCGCGATATAAAGAAAGGCCAGGCGGATATTTGAGAATAATCAAGCAAAGTCGTATGAGAAAAAGAGATGGTGCCAGGATGGCGGTCATAGAGTTCGTGTGAATTAAAATTTAAAATTTAAAATTTCAATTTATGGAGTATATACTAGACGCTAAAAATAAAAAATTGGGTAGATTAGCCTCTGAAGTGGCCCATATTTTGCAAGGTAAGAAAAATCCTGATTACAATCCTCGCAATCCAGGAAAGGATCATGTAATTATCAAGAACGCCGCTTTAATTGAAGTTAGTGGTAATAAAGCTAATCAAA
>CAYIZY010000001.1:0-3598 GCA_964368235.1 uncultured Candidatus Saccharibacteria bacterium | reverse complement strand
TTGGTATAACAATGACTATTGGTTTTGTTTGGGAGTTGTACGAATTTTTGGCAGATAATTTTATTTTTAATAGGGTACTTTTAATGCAGCAATCGGCGTTAGATATAATGACAGATTTAACAGCTGACTTTACAGGCGCTTTGGTATATTCTTTATTTAGAAGACGAGATTTTAGATGATAGATGAATGAAACTAATAATTAACGGCGGTAAAAAATTAACAGGGGAGATAACGCTATCTGGATCAAAAAATGCGGCAACCAAGATGATGATTGCTTCTTTATTGACTGATGAACCTTGTCGTTTTGAAAATTTTCCCATGATCGGGGATACAGAAATTACTGCCGAACTTTGCCGTACTATTGGCAGTGAAATTACTTTAGATAAGGAGAAAAATATTTTAAGTATCCATACGCCAAAAATAAATAACTTTAAAGTTGATTCTTTAACTCGTAGGAATCGAATACCAATTTTGGCCCTCGGTCCACTTTTAGCCAGGGCTGGCAAGGCAGAGGTGCCTATTGTTGGCGGCGACAAAATTGGCCCTAGGCCGGTAGATATACATTTAAACGCTCTTCAAGAAATGGGAGCTGGAATTGAAATCAACCCAACTAGTTATAAAGCGTCAGCGCCTCAAGGACTTCATGGCGCAAAAATCAACTTCCGCTTTCCTAGTGTTGGCGCAACAGAAAATATAATTTTAGCCGCAGCTTTGGCGGAGGGAAGAACCGTAATTACCAATGCCGCTACCGAACCAGAAATTATTGAACTTATAAAAATGCTCCAGAAGATGGGCGCGATTATTGAGCTTGGCGCAAACCGCACAATCTATATTGATGGGGTAAAAAAGTTAAAAGGCATAACGCATGAAGTTATGCCTGATCGTATGGAGGCAGCATCATTTGCTTGCTTGTCGCTTGCCACCGATGGAAAAGTTTTGATAAAAAAAGCTCGCCAGCAAGATATGATCACTTTTTTAAATGCTTTGCGTAGGATTGGCGGCGAATATGAAGTTAATGATGATGGAATAATTTTTTACCGTTCCGGCCCTCTTAAGGCCATAAAAATAGAAACCGACACCCATCCGGGATTCATGACCGACTGGCAGCAGCCTTTTGTTGCTTTATTGACACAGGCAGATGGCGTTTCAGAAATTCATGAAACTATTTATGAAGATAGGTTTGGTTATGCTCAAGACTTGAATTTAATGGGCGCAGAGATTAAAGTATTCTCAAAGTGCTTGGGAGATCTTTCTTGTCGATTTCAAGACAAGAATTTTCTCCACAGCGCCAGTGTGAAAGGCCCAACGCCTTTGCGGCCAGCCAATTTAGCAGTTCGAGACTTACGCTCAGGAATAGTTAATATTATAGCAGCATTAATCGCTAATGGACAGTCTATTATTGATGGTATTGAGGAAATTGACAGAGGATATTTTAAGTTAGATGAGCGACTTCGGGGACTGGGAGCTAATATTGAGAGGGTTGTTGAGGCGCCAGAGACAAAGTTAGTACCAGAACTCAAGACAGCTTGATAAATAATTTAAAATTTTAAATTTAAAATTTTAAATTTTAATTTTATGTTTACAACAAAAATCGGTATTGATCTTGGTACCGTGAACACAATTGTATTTGTACCAGGAAAAGGTTTTATCATAAACGAACCAACAATCGTTGCTTTAAGCGTGCCTGATAATAATGTTTTAGCGGTAGGTAGAGAGGCGAAAGAAATGATCGGGCGCACGCCCGAAGACATCGTCGCTTATCGTCCGCTTAAAGATGGCGTGATTGCCGATTATTATATTACTCGCGCCATGCTCCAATACTTTATTGCTAAAGCGACTGGAACTTTTAATATTTTGCGTCCGGAAGTGGTTATTTCTGTTCCGGCAGGTATTACTTCTACCGAGAGGCGAGCAGTTATTAAAGCGGCTAGGGAAGCAGGGGCAAAAGCTGTTTACGTTGTGAAGGAGCCGATTTTGGCCGCTCTTGGCGCTGGTATTCCTATTAATACTTATTCGGGAAATATGATTATTAATATTGGTGGTGGCACTTCGGAAGTGGCAGTAGTTTCGCTTGGTGGAATTGTCTCATGGGCAAGTTTGCGTATAGCTGGTAATAAATTTGATCAGGCAATTATTGATATGGTGAAGAAAAAATATTCATTGGCGATTGGGGAGCAAACGGCTGAACAGGTAAAAATAGAAATTGGCGCCGCCTTGCCCTCGCGGGAGAAATTAGAATTCCAGTTGCGTGGGCGAGATTTAATTTCTGGATTGCCAAAAGACTTGACTGTAAATTCCAATGAAATTGCTGAAGCGCTTAATCCCCATTTGATTGATATTGCTACTTCCGTGCAGGGAGTTTTCAATGCGACGCCGCCGGAGCTTGTGGCAGACATTATGGCTAAAGGAGTAATTCTTTCCGGAGGGGGAGCGCAGATTCGCTACATTGACGAATTTTTTAAACGCATGCTTGGTGTGGAGGCCTATATTGCCGATGAGCCATTGTTTTGCGTCGCCAAGGGCTCGGGCTTGATTTTGAATCATTTGGATGTTTATAAGAGGACTTTGCTTAATAAGTAAATTTAAGAATCCTGACTATCTCCTCGCCAAGCGTTCCGGCTAGAACAAATTTTTGTACCGCTCGTTTCGTCTGACATAACGAGAAAAACAGAACTCAACCAATCTATGGAGGTTCAACCTCCATAGATTGGGATTCAAACAACTGCTTTTTCTCTATGTCATTCCTCACTCACTCTAAAATTTGCTTCGCCCCGTTCTACGGGGTTAACCTGCACTTCGCTTAACTTGGCTCGGAAATAGTCAGGATTCTTTTTTGTTATTCTAGGTAAAGCGAAGAATCTAATAAAAACCGCTTAAAATCAGCATTTTAAGGTGGTATTGACAAGGAGGAGTTATATATGATATAATACAAAACAGAAAGGGCGAGTCCGTTAATCTCGCCAGCTAATCTCAATCGACTTGTAACAGTATCGCAGCAAGAATTAACTAAGTTTGGCTGATAAAGAAAGTTTCGAAGTCGCTTGAGATTAGCTCATTTGTTTGATGACTCGACAGGGGGACATACACCCCTGTTTTTGTTTTCATGAAGAAATACTTAGATGTTTTGTCAATATTGCTTCACTGGTTTAATAATTCTAAAATCAGAATATGCTGAATAAGCGAAAAATTATTTCTAAAAAAGATCTACCCACTAAAGATCGCTACTTAGGCGTTATTTTGGAAGACATGAATGGGAAATTTGATTTGCTTATTGAGGGACAGCAAGTTACTCAAAAACAGGTAGATTCTTTAGAAAGACAAGTTGGTTCTTTGGGGAAAAAGATTAGCGATTTAGCAGAACAAATTAACTATTTGGGGAAGAGATTAGATTCTTTTGAAAAAAGATTTGAAGATTTCCAAAAAGAAACGAGAGATAATTTTACGGCAGTTTTTAAATATCTTTCTCATCTAGACGAGACAATTAGGCCATTGCAAAAAGAAATCCAAAAACTAAAAGAAGAAGAATGGGAAAAACGCCTGGCTCGTCTCGAAGAAATTTTATTAAAACGACAATAAAAAAAATCCGGCGCTGGCCGGA